>JBBINO010000024.1:29044-31826 GCA_037443845.1 Acidobacteriota bacterium | reverse complement strand
AGATTCTGGAGGTCTTTTTGCAGGTCGGCGAAGCGCTCCGCCCTTGTCTTGAAGTAGTCCTGCCCGAGCGTTTCAAGGGCCTTGGCGCCCTGCTTGTAAACCGAGGCCTTTTCCGCAGCGGCGTCCCTTTCCGCCTGCATCTCGGATATCTTCGCGTTGTTGGCTTCTATCTCCCGCTGCTGGGACTGGGTGACCGCGCCGAGCCTGGCGATGCCGAAGAAATAGACGAGAAGGTTAAGGACAAGCACGGCCAAAGCTGACGCGACCGCCTTGACGAAGCCCTTTCTGATGAGGCGGTCAACGTTGATATTCACGCCTTGGCCTCCGGAAGATAAACCGCGGTCGCCTCAAACTGCAAGGTGGAGCCGTTCGGTTGCCGGCCCTCCCGTATCAGGCGGGGCTCCTTGAAGTAGGGGCTGGCGAAGAGGTTCGATTCCAGCTTGAGGATTTCGTCCCGGCTGTTGGCTTCGCCCTTTATGTTGATTTTCCACCCGGCCTTGTCGTCGTGCTGCGGGGAGACGTCTGTGAACCTCGCGCCGTAAGGCTTTATGGACTCGACCTTGTCAAGTAAAGCGATCCAGTCGAACCTCTTTTGGCCGAGGACGCCTGACATGAAGCCGCCCTCGGAGGCGTATACGGCCACGGCTTGGCCTTTCAGGAGTTGTTGTTCCTCGTTAACCTCCCGGCTCAGCTTCTCGATCTTGGCGCGCTGTTGCGAAAGCGTGTTGCGCTGGCTGCGGTACTTGCCGCCCCTCAGGCCGAAAAGGGTGGCGCTCAAAACCGTGGCCAAAAAAGCCAGGCCTATGAGCGAAGAGGCGACGGCGATGGGAACCTTCCTGTTGATGAAAGGCTCGGTGGCCAGGTTGTTACGAAGGCGCTTCACTCTAGTCCTCCAACACGCCGAAGAGCGGCAGAGTCATGTCGTTCTTTTCAGCACCGTTGGCCGAAGGAAGGCGCTCGACAAGAGGAACGACTTCCGTCTCGCCCCCCAGTGCTTCTTCCAAGGGCAGGGCAAGCGAGCCAAGCGACCGGCGCGTCATCACGGCTCTGATCTGGGCGCCGCCCAGACGCTCCCGCTGGTAAGCCAGCGTAAGCCGTATCTCCTGCGCCACCATCTCGGCGTCATCGCCGCCCGAGTCCCACAATTCCTTGCACCTGAAAAACTGCGGAAGCCCGTGCTCGCAGAAAAGGAACGAAATGGCGCCTGGGACCCTGTTGACGATGAGGGCCGTTCCGTCATTGGGAATCACGTCTTTTCTGAGGGCCAGGCTGAAGATTTCTGGAGTCACGCCGCCCACGTAGCCTATGTGGCAGCCGTGTTTGGCGAAGGCCGCCTCGATTGATTGCACGAGCGAGTCCGAGGCCATGGTCAGCCACAAAGTGGCAGTCTGGCCTCTGCGTTCGATTACGTGGTATCGCATCCTGAGATCGCTGGTATCCCAGTTGAGCACCTTCTTGACGTGCCACTTTAGCACTTGCTGGCGCTCGTCCTCCTTGGTGGGGAAGTCGCTCAGGCTCAGCACCTGCATTCTCAAAAGCGAATCCCCGAGGATCAGCGAAGCCCGCTGGGGCTGTCCCAGAGGCGCCAACAGGCGGTCGGCCAGAGCTTCAAGCTGGGCGGGCTCCGCTCCCTCGCCGCCCAGTTGAAATGGTTGCTCGACTCTCGAAAGGACCGAGATGCCGTTGCGCGAGCGCGCCACGTGCAAGCCGAATGCCGCCGGGGGTTCGAGAAGGAACGCCACGGGGGGCAGGTCCGGATCCAGGTTTTCAAGCAGGCGGGCGAAGTCCATCATCGCACCGGCTCGTCAACGAAGGTCACCTTGTTGATCTCCTTCAGCGTCGTCTCGCCGGCGAGGAAGGCCTTGACCGCGGCCTCGCGCAAAGAAATCATTCCCTCTTCCCTCGCGGCGCGCTTGATCTCGCTCGAAGGCCGTCTGTTCACGATCAATTCGCGGATGTTGTCGCTCATGTCGAGAAGCTCGGCGATGGCCATTCTGCCCCTGAAGCCGGTGCCGTTGCAGTCCATGCACCCCTTGCCTTCATAAACGTCCACGTTTCGCACCTTGTCCAGCGGGATGTTCGACTCCTCGTAGAAGGAATCGGGATGAACTACCTTCTCCTTGCAGTTGGGGCATATCCGCCGCACGAGCCTTTGCGCAAGCACGCAGTTCAGGGCCGAGACGAAGTTGTAGGGCTCGACGTTCATGTTGAGGAAGCGGCCAAGGACGTCAACGACGTTGTTGGCGTGAACCGTGGTGAAAACAAGGTGGCCCGTCAGGGCCGATTGTATGGCGATGTTGGCGGTCTCCTCGTCCCTGATTTCGCCGACCATTATCTTGTCGGGGTCGTGGCGGAGGATGGAGCGCAGGCCTCTGGCGAAGGTGAGCCCCTTCTTCTCGTTGACCGGAATCTGCGTGACGCCCCTGAGCTGGTATTCGACCGGGTCCTCGATGGTGATCATCTTGAACTCGCCCGATTGTATTTCGCTCAAAATGGCGTACAGCGTCGTCGTCTTGCCCGAGCCTGTGGGGCCGGTAACGAGAAGCATTCCATAGGGCTCGGCGGCGTGGCGGCGCATCCTTCGGCGAAGCTCAGGCTCGAGCCCCAAGACGTCTAGACTCAGTTTTTTGAACTCCTCGCTGGTGGATTCCTTGTCGAGGATGCGGATGACGCAGTCCTCTCCGTGGATGGTCGGTATGATGCTGACGCGGAAGTCAACCGTCCGCCCCTTCACCTTCAGCTTGAAGCGGCCGTCCTGCGGAACTCGCTTCTCTGCGATGTC
>JBBINO010000024.1:0-28944 GCA_037443845.1 Acidobacteriota bacterium | reverse complement strand
GCGCCGACCTTGACCCTGACGCGGCGCTTCAAGTGGGCTTCAAGCTCGTCGAGCATGGCGACGTTGGCCGGGTCCGACGTGACGACGGCGAGCGCGTCCCCCTCGTCGGCGACCGGCACGAAGGTGTAGCGGAACATCAGGTCCACCGGAATCGCCTGGAAGAGGGCCGGATCGGCGCGAAACTCCTTCAAGTCGAAATATGGAAGCCGCAAGGATTCCGCAAGGCGGCGGGCGTTCTTCTCCTCGTTGAGAAGCTCTCCTTCGGTCGGCAGGTTGGCTAAGACATCCGCTGGCTGTGCGGGCATGCGCGTCGGCTCCTATTGCCCAACGAGATTGTACATTGAAAAGAGCGGCATGTACACGGAAAGCACGATGATTGCTACTAAAACGGCCATCACGACAAGCAGCGCCGGCTCGAGCATCGCGATGAATCGCTCGACGGCGGTAGTCAGCTCGTCGTCGTAGAAGCGGCTCACCTGGTCGAGCATCTCGGCCAGGGCTCCGGTGGATTCGCCGACCTCGATCATCTCTATCGCCAATGGAGTGGCCGTGTCGGTCTTCTCGAGGCTCGACCAGAGCGACTGGCCTTCGAGCACCAGCCTCTTGGCCTCCTGAAGCCCGACGCGGAAGAAGGCGTTGCTCATTGCGTCAGCCACGACGTCAAGCGCCGTTACCACCGGGATGCCGCCCTGAACTAGCGTCCCAAGCGTACGGCACATGTTGGTTATGTTGTAGCGCCTCACGTTCAAGCCGAAAACAGGCAGGCGGAGGTAGAACCGGTCCAGCATCAGGCGGCCCTGCGGCCTTGAGCCGATGGTCTTCATTGCCACGGGCACGGCGATCACAAGAGCGAGCATGAAAGGCCAGCCGTACTGAAAGACCTTCGAAACGCCCATCACTATCTGAGTGAGCACCGGCAGCTTGGCGCCGGCCCCCATGAAGAGCTGGGCGAATTTCGGAACTATGAAAGTCATCAGCACGGTGATCAAGACCGCGGCCAGGACCAAAAGAATGATCGGGTATATCATGGCCGAAACGATCTTCTTCTTAACGGATTGGGCGGTCTTCAGATAGAAGAGGTAGCGCTGTATGACCGTCACCAGCTCGCCGCTCCTCTCGCCCGAGGCGATCGTGGCCGGGTAAATCCTCGGCAGGACGTCGCCCCGGTTGGCGAAGGCCTCTGAAAGCGATGCTCCGGATCGAACGTCCTCCTTGACCTGCTCGAGCAGCTTCTCGAAGAAGGTGTTTCGCTTGCGGGAGAGCAGAAGATCGAGCGCGGTGAGGACCGGCAGGCCGGCTTTCAGAAGCGCCGAAAACTCCTGGTTGAAAACGATGAACTCCTTCGAGCCGACCTTTCGCTTGGCCGGCGACGCCCCTTCAAGCAGCGCAAGGAATCCGCTCTTGGGCCGTACGCCGAATACGAAGTAGCCCTTTTCCTCGAGTTGGCCCCTTAGGACGCGCTCGTCTGGCGCGACCATTTCCTGAATGACAACGTCCCCGGCGGCGGTGCCGAGCCGGCATTCGAACTTCGGCATCAGGGGCGCTCCTTGGCGTTTGCATCTGGAATGAGCACCGGAGTTAGAGAGAGCCGGCACGATTCGGCTGCAGCCTCAAGCGAAGCCACCAACACGGTGGGCTCCCCTTCAGGAAGGACGGCGCGGCCGCTGAACACCGTGGCCGTGCCTGAGCCGGATTCTCTAAGAAGAGAAAGTCCCGAAAAAGCGAGCCTTCGTTTCGTCGGATCGTATCCTTCCGCCGATGCCCTGAGAGTAAAGCCCGGGAATACCTCTGCCTGAGAGGAGCCGCCCTCCGCGATGTCCAGCACCTGTTCGGCGCTAGCGGTTGGGGCGGTGTGCGCCATGAAAGAGGCCGCGTCGGTAAACAAGGGCTCATCGCGAAGCAGCCCCGTTTTCTTGGGTGCGTTGTAAAGACTGAACCGGGCCTGGAGCGCGAAGCGCCTGGCTGGAACGTCCAGGGCCGCGAGAAGCGCGCGCGCGGCTTCGGCGCGCGGCTTCTCGTCGTTTATGTAGATGGCATTTGCAGCGCGGTCAACGGTGATCTGGCCCCTGGGGCCGGCCTCCTCGCTGACCCTGGCAATCACGGAGCGCACGTCGCGGTATTTGAGCGCCACCTTGAAAGTGACGAGTTCCTGGGCCGAGATGAGAAGGGGGATGGCCGCGGCCAAAAAGAGTCCGGTACGCTTGGCTTTCATGACCGGCCTCCCGAGTTGATCGCGATCGCTCCTCCTGGCAGGGTCCGTACCAGGCCGCTGTCTGGCTCGAAAACGGGCGCGTCAGCGGTCGGCACCATCGCCATTAGAGGAGCGGCGTTCCTTCGCGGTTCCGTCCGTCCGAAGCCGGCGCCAAGGCCAGCCAGGGCCCCGAGCCCCAGAGCCAGGGCGGCCGCCCGGCGAAGGTTGCGCGATCGCTTCTCGCGGCGGAACCTCAGCGACAAGCCGCGCATGAAAGGTTCCCAAGACTCACTGGTCCTTTCAAAGGGCTCGGCGTTCTTCGTCACGGCGTCACCCCTTTCTCCAAAAGCGCGCGCGCCATGCGGCGGCGGGCGGACATGTACTGGTTCCTGGCGGTCGAGGGCCTTATCTCAAGGTGCCCCGCGATCTCGTCGAAAGAAAAGCCTTCATAAGCCCGGAGCGAAAAGACGAGGCGCTCTCCTGGAGGCAGGAGCGCCATGGCGCCGGAAATCGCCATCGCCGTCGCCCGAGAAAATGCCAGCTCGGCGGGACTTGGAGAGGAAGCCTCGCCTTCGCAGGCCTCACTCATCTCGACCTCCCGGAAGGCCGCCTCGCGGCGAGAGATGTCAATCGTCCTGTTAAGGCAAGTCCTGTAAAGCCACGCGGCGGGGTCTTCGGGAACGGCGCCTTGCGACCTCCAGAGCGCGAAGTAGCTCTCCTGCAAAACTTCCTCCGCCAGGGCCTCACGCCCGGTCATCCGCTTGACCAGCCGAAAAAGCCTGTCGCGCGTCGCTTCGACTAGCCTGAGAAACGAGGCTTCGTCCCCGCGTTGGGCCCTCTTCAGCCATTCGCGGGCTTGAGCCGGGGTCATGGGAACCCCTCACCTGTAGAGACGCACGGCGGGGATTTTCGTCTATTGAGGCGTGACTTGGCCAGGCCGACGGCGGTGGCGGTTATGACTCCTCCCGCGGTGGCAAGAAGGAGCGCTCCGGTGGCGGCCGGCTTCAGCCATATCTCCTGCCAGGAGGCGCCAGCGTTGGGCGCGCCACAAATAAGCCTGCCGGCGCCGAGTTCGGCGGCGATAATGAACGGGGCGGTGAACGGCTGCCATATCAAAGTGCCGCAGAGAACCGCCACGCGGTTGAGCCGTAGGGCGAACGCGGCGCTGATCGCCACGAGCGTTTGAAGAGGCGCTATTGGCAAAAGGCCGATGAAGACGCCGAGGCCGGCGGAAACGCCGGTTCTCGCCGGAGTCGCGCCCAGGCCGGCGATGCGGCTGAGAGCTTCGCGGAACCTCGCCTTCGGCCCGCTATTTTGAGAAGTGGTCAAATCCGGCCCCGGAGACCGTCATCCTGCGGCCATCTCTTGCCATAACCACGCCGCGGTCATTTACGAGCCCGCCTATTTCAAATAAGGGGGAGGGGAGCCCCGAAAGGAGCGCCCGCTGCTCGCTGGGCACGGAAAAAAGAAGGATCTGTTCCTCCCCGCCAGCGATGGCGTCGTCGATGGTTGCCTCGCCCCCGCCCCACTTTTCGAGAGGCAGCGCTTCGGCGCTGATCTCCGCGCCGCATCCGCTCGCATCGCACATCCTCTCCAGGTCCCGCCCGAGCCCGTCGGAGACGTCCATGCAGGCTCCCCTCGAAAGCTTCTCCGATAGAAACAGCCCCAACTCCGTTTGGCTCGGGGGACGAAAGAACCGGTCAAGAAGCCGCTGTTCCTGGCTCGGTGGCGCCTCGCCAATATTGAAACTCTCAAGGGTCATACCTTTCTTGAACCTCGCTAGCGCCGCTCGCGGTCCGCCCAACGGGCCGGAGACGAAAAGCAAGTCGCCCGGCCTGCCTTCGTTCCGGCGAAGCGGCCTGCCCGCCTGGATTCCAAGCGCGGTGATGGAGATGCAGAGGCCCGACCTGCTGCGGCTGAGGTCTCCTCCCGCGAGGAGCGCCCCTTCCTTGAGCGAAAGGTCGCGCATTCCTTCTAGGAGGCGCTCAACGTAAGCGTCGTCCAGGTCTTCGGGAATGGCCAGTGTGAGGAAGAACCACGCCGGTCTTGCCCCGCTTGCCGCCAAGTCGGACAGATTGGAAGCGAGCGCCTTGTGGCCGAGCGCCTGCGGCGGCCCCCAGCCCCTTTCGAAGTCAACGCCTTCGGCAAGGAAATCGGTGGTGACGGCGTAACGAGCCTTCTCTAGGATGGCAGCGTCGTCGCCGTGGCCAGGTGCAAGCCCCGCCGGCCCCCAGAGATCGGATATCAGGGCGAGCCACGAGGCCTCGTCCCGCCTTCTCCGGTTCACGGCGAGTGGTTCCCGTTAAGGCCGTACTTTTCCATCCGCTGATTAAGAGTGTTCCGGTGCATGCCGAGCCTGCGCGCGGCCCGGCTTCTGTTGCCGTGACAATTGGCGAGGATTTTCTGGATGAATATCTTTTCAATTTCGTCCTGGGATTCCTGAAGCGATATCCCCATGGAGACGAGCTTGTCCACGACCTTACGAAGATGGTCGTTTAAGTCGCGATCCTCAAGGAACGGATCGCCGAATGGCAGACGCTCCACCCCTCGTCCCCCGGTCAGCATTCTGAAAACCTACTGTCTGGGCCCATCCTTCAACTGTTCCAGTTCCCTCTCGCGCTTCTTGGCGATCAGCAACATGCGGTCCTTCATGCCCAGTTTCATTTTCTTGACTTCGGCGACGCGCCGCTCTTCCTCGGGGCTCAGGAACCCCTTGGCGGAGAGGGCGTTCAGTTCCTGTTCGTACTCCTGGTGCTTCTCGTAAAGCCTTTTAAAATCTTCATCCACCTTGGCCAGATACTCTCTTACCTGTTGGGACAACTGCATAGGTCTCCTCCCGGCGGCGTCACTGGGGACGCTCTAGGATGCGATTCCACCTAGTCTTTGAAAAGAAGTGGATGACCTTGTCGCCAAGCTTCTTGGCTATGTCCGAAGGCGACGACTTCATGTAGTCGTAATCCCCCTCTTGGAAGGACCACCAGATGATCCACGCTCGTCCTAAGACCATTTTTTCGTCCAAAGCCCCCCAGTAGCGGCTGTCTTCGCTGCTCGCCCGGTTATCGCCCATCATGAAGAGATGGCCGGCCGGGATGCGGTACGGGCCGAAATCCTCCCTTCCTAGGGTCTCACCTTCCAGCATTTCTTTCAAGGAGACGTCAACCCTGCCAGGCTGGGTCATCACCGTAAAAGCCTCGGGCTGCGTCAGGAAGTCTGGAAGAAGGGGAATCTTCTTGTTGTCCGGCAGAGGAGCCGGATCGTGAGCGTCCTGCTTCATGTAATCTGGGATGTTGGCGTAAGGCTCGTCGAGCGGCTTGCCGTTGACGTAAGCCCTGTCTCTCACCACCTGCACGACGTCGCCACCCTTGGCGATAACCCGCTTGATGAAGGGCACGTCGGGCTTGCCGGGATACTTGAAGACCACGATATCCCCGCGTTTGGGCTCCCGAAGCGGCAGCAGCGCCCGTTCCCACGAGAAGAGCGCCGGCCCGTATATGAAGTAATTGACCAGCACCCGGTCTCCCACCAGAAGGGTGTTCTTCATCGAGCCGGAGGGAATGTTACTGTTCTGAAAAACCCACGTCCTGGCGAAGAGGACGAATATCAGAACGACGCAGATTGTTTCCCAATAGTCGCGAATTGTTCCCTTTGCGGGGGCGCCCGGCGCCACCACATCGCTCTTTTCTTTTTTTTCGGCCATTAAATCCTTTCTTCAGAATGGCGCGGTCAAGTCGCTCCACCTGGATATTGTATGAGGAAACCGGTAGGCCGTCAACCGGGTTGCCAACCGGGCTGCCAGCCAGGCAATCAAACGGGAAAAGCATTTCCAAAAAAGCCGGACGAACCTTGCGTGCTGCAAGCGCGCGGGGGAGCGGAGGAGATGAGTCCGGGTGGCCTTCCCGGGAAAACCTTCCCCCCCATTGGAGATTGGGCGAGATTCGGCTATACTTATCACTTGGCGCGCCCGTAGCTCAGCTGGATAGAGCGTCGGCCTCCGGAGCCGAAGGTCGTGGGTTCGAATCCCGCCGGGCGCACCATCCTTGCCAACGGCTTCAGTTGAAAGCGCGGCGGGATTCGAAGGGCGGGAAACGGCGTAGCCCTGCCGGGAGAACGCGAGCGAAGAGCGAGAGTTCGCAACGAAGCAGGGCAAGCCGAGAGACCCGCCCCGGGAATCTTAGGCGGCCTTGAAACGCAGCGAGCGGACTCTGGCGCGAGCGAGGCTTCTAGGCCGCATTGGATTCGAATCCCGCCGGGCGCACCACCACCGAAGGGGGACGCTGTCCCCCTTAGGCGCTCCCCCGGCCTTCGCCGGGGTCGCTGAACCGCAGCTGGTTGTTAGCCCGGAGCTCGGGTGAAGTCCACGCTAGCGTGGGTTTTTGAGAGATGGCCCTACAAGCTAATAGCAAGGCTTGGACACAACGAATGACAAAAGTAGAGAGTTGCCGCTAGCCTAGGAAACCGCGGGGAATGCGAGGAGGGCGTCGCGGGCGGCGGCCTGTTCGGCGGCCTTCTTGCTGGCGCCGGTGCCGTTGCCGGAGGCGATGCGGTCGAGGAAGACGGTCGCCTTGAATCCCTCAGGAACGGATTCTGTAACGTAAGCCGGAAGAGATTTTCCGGCGGCCTGCATCATTTCCTGCAGTTTCGTCTTGGCGTCCTCGTCAAGGACCTGGAGGCCGCGTCGCTTGACCGGGTCTTTCCATAGTTCCCTGACGAACTTTCTGGTGAAGCGCACTCCCGCGTCCAGGTAAAGGGCGGCCACAAGGGACTCGAAGGCCGCGGCCAGGATGCGCTCCTTTGCCCTGCCGCCGTCGCGCTCTTCGCCGATGCCCATGACGAGGTGCGCGTCAAGCTTGAGCTGCGAGGCGAAGCGCGCGAGCACGGGGCCGCTTACCCAATAGGAGCGAAGCCGCGCGAGAACGCCTTCGTTTTCATGGCTGAACCCGTCGAACAAAAGCTCCGCGACCCAGGCGTTCAAAATGGAATCGCCAAGGAATTCGAGCCTTTCGTACGACAGCAGGCGCGACTTGCCAGCCTCGATGGCCCCGCTCGGGTGGGTTACCGCCTGTTCGAGCAGGCTCTTGTCCCTGAAGAAGTGGCCTATGCGCGCTTGGAGCGCGTCGAGGCCCAGGGTTACGAGGGCATCAGGCATCAGGCCACGATCTCCGAGGCCGCTTCCCTCACGGTGGCGGCCGAGATGGGGTTCTCTTCTTTTTCAAGGCCCAATAGCAGCGCGTTCGTGCAGAGGTTGTTGATGAGCCTGGGGATGCCTCCGGTGACCTCATGGATGATCCCCAATGCTCCCTTGGCGAATACCGGTGTGGCGGCTCCCGCGACCTCAAGGCGGTACTTCACGTACATTTCGGTGTCGCCGGGGCCTATGGCGCCCAAGTGGTACCACATTCCAACGCGCTGGCGCAGCGCCCTGTAAGCGGGGTGGGCGAGCCTGCGCTTGAGTTCGGGCTGTCCTATGAGAATGATGGCCATGAGATTCTGGTCGTCGAGCTGAAAGTTCGAGAGAAGCCTGATCTCGTCGAAAGTGGGCTTGGACGGAATGAGCTGGGCCTCGTCAACCACGAGCACAACGCCGTTTCCCGCCTCCTTCAGTTCCAAGAGCTTGTCGCTGAGCGAGTCCACGAGGTCGCTCCTGTGGTGGCTCACCTTGGCGTCGAGCCTTATGGCCAGCTCCCTGAGGAGCTGCATGGGCGTGAGCCTCGGATGGACGATCATTATGAATCTCGCGTCCTCGTTTCTGTCCATGAGGGCGCGGCTTAGCGTGGTTTTGCCGCAGCCGATGTCGCCCGTCAGGACGGCTATTTCACGTTCCTCTACGGCGTACTGGAGCCTGGCGAGCGCTTCTTCGTGCCCGTGCGCCATGTAAAGGAAGCGGGGATCCGGCGTTTTTCCGAAGGGCCTTTCGCGAAGCCCGTAAAAGGCCTTATACACGCTCGGCCTCCGCCGCCGCCAGGAGGCTTGCGGTGTCGAGGACTAGAATCACCTGGTTTTCGCCGACCTCGGTCGCCCCCGCAACTCCGGCCACGCGGCCTAGCGAGCGCCCGATCGGGTGAATGACGGTCTCCTGCTCGCCGAGAAGGTCGTCCACGACGATGCCGGCGGCCTTGTCGCCGCGGTGCGCCACGACGACGAAGTGGCGCGGCGGCGCCTCTCCATCGCGCCGAAGGCCGAAGCGCTGTTCGAGCCTTAGAAGCGGAAGCGTCGCCCCGCGAAGGTTGAAAACCTCCCGCTGGTCAACCCAGTCAATTTCATCCTGGCCCACCCTGAAGGTCTCGACGACCGACGAAATCGGGATGGCAAAGGATTGGCCGCAGCAGCCGACGATGAGGCTCTGAATGATGGCGAGCGTTATCGGCAACGTGATTTGGAAGACGGTTCCCTTGCCAGGTTCTGACCAGACGGCGATCGTCCCCTTCATGGCCTCGACGGCGGTCTTGACGGCGTCCAGGCCCACGCCGCGGCCCGAGACTTCTGTCACCTGCTCGGAGGACGAGAAGCCAGGAAGGAAAATCAGCTCCAGGCTCTCCTCCGGGGTCAGCTCCGCCTCTTCCTTGACGAGCCCTTTCTTGACCGCGGCCTGCCGTATCTTGTCGTATTGAAGCCCGCGGCCGTCGTCGCCGACCTCGATGACGATCGAGTTCCCTTTCTGGAAAGCCGACACCGTGACGTGTCCTTCGAGCGGCTTTCCGGCGGCGCGGCGTTCATCGAGAGCTTCGATGCCGTGGTCAATGCTGTTTCTGATAATGTGGATGAGAGGGGCGACCAACTGGTCTATCATCATCTTGTCCAGCTCGGTTTCGCCGCCGTAGAGGTGGATTTCAGCCTGCTTTCCAGCTTGCCGCGCCAGGCGCCTCGCCGTCCTGTTGAGGCGCGTGAATATCTGGCCGATGGGAACCATCCTGATGTCGAGAATCGCCCGCTGAAGCTCGTCCAGCTTCTTGTTCATGGAGCGAAGAGAGCGGCTGATGTCGGCGTGAACAGCCGCGAGCGCCGGGTCTCCGGAGATGTTCGAGGCTGAGCGCTCCAGGGACGCGTTCAAGAGGTTCAGCTCGCCCACGATCCCCATCACCGCGTCTAGCTTGGTGATGGAAACCTTGACCGAATCGCTCAGGCCACGAACGTCTTCGGCTTCGTCGGCCTCGGCCGTGGCCTTCTGCTCGGGCCTGGCTTCTTCTTCTTTATCTTCGGGCTCGGCCGGTTTGGAGGCCGCCTTCGCCAACGCGGGGGCGGGAGAGATGTCCGTCACCTGGCCTGCGTCGGAGGCGACTTCTGCGGCGACCTCTTCTGGGGAGAGCGTGGTTCCGAAGATTAGGCGGAAGTGAAGCCCGTCGGTTATCGCCGGGTCAACCACCGGAAGGGTGCTGACCACCTCTCCGACGCCGCCGAGCCTTTCGGCGAGCGCGCGCAGCCTCACGTCGAAGTCGCTGAAGGAAAAGCCTACCCTGATGGCGTAGAGCCGGTTGCCCTCCTCGACGTTCTCTTTGAGGCGGTGCTCCTCGTACTCCGTGAGCGACTTCAGCGTCTGCTCGTCGAGGAGTGGTTTTGATGAATTCACCGGCGCGGCCGCTTTCGCCGGAGCGCCTCCCTCGATCTTGGCCAGGATGGCGGTCACGTCCGAGGCTTCATGTCCCGCCCCAGCCTCGGCTACAAGCTGCCTGAGCATTTTCCTGCTCTCGTCGAGCAAGGCGAAAAGCGCCGGGCTGAACGGCGTCTTTCCCATCCTTACGCCGTCAAGCAGGCTCTCCAGGGAGTGCGAGAGCTTCGTGATGCGCTCGAGGCCAAGCATGGAGGCCAGCCCCTTGAGCGAGTGCATCTCCCTGAATATCTTGTTGACCCTGTCGGGCTTGACCTTTCTCGATGATTCGAACTGCTCGTGCGCCGCTTCGAGATCCTCGCTCAGCCCTTCGAGGATCTCGTCGGCCTCGGTGACGAATTCCTTGAGCGCCTTTGCCTGGCTCTTGTCCATGTCGTCCCCGGTGGCCTACGGAAGGTGCTGCTGAACAAGGCTGACGAGCTCGCCGTCGCTGAACGGCTTGACTAGGTAGCCGTTGGCCCCGATCGCCAGGCCGCGCTTCCTGTCCTCGTCTCCGGCCTCCGTGGAAATGATCAGGATCGGGACCTCCTTGTAGGCCGGGTGCTGTCTGAGAAAGGTTATGAGTTCGAGCCCGTTGATGTCGGGCATGTTGATGTCCGTGATGATCAGGCTGAATTCGTTCTCGGGAATGACCTTCAGGGCGGCGAATCCGTTCTCGGCCTCGTAGACGTCCACCTCGAGGTGTTGCTCGAGTGAGGCGGCGATGAGGCTGCGCATGGCGTTGTTGTCCTCGACGACAAGCACCTTGGTTTTCATGGCGCCACCTCTTCTTTCATCTCCGCGATCAGGCGAACTCCACGTGAACCTCGTTCGGTATGTGGCCTTTGGCGTGGGCTTCGTCCAGAAATAGCCTCACCGCTTTCTTTCCGGCCTCGCCGTACCCCCTCGTCCAGTCGTTTACGTACATCCCGACGAACTTGTCGGCCTGGCCCCTTTCGAGGCCCCGCCCGAACTGGAGGGCGTAATCGAGCGCCTCGCGCCTGTTCGCCAGGGAATATTCTATACCTTCCCCCAGAAGGCGGCTCACTTCGGAGATGAGCTTCGGCCCCAAATCTCTCCTGATCACGTTTCCGCCAAGAGGCAGGGGCAGGCCGGTCCTCTCCTTCCACCAGACCCCTAGGTCAACCGCAAGCTTCAGGCCTTCCGCCCCGTAGGTCAACTGGCCCTCGTGGATCAGAAGGCCGGCGGGGATCTCGCCGCTCTTGACCGCCGGAAGGATGTCGTCGAAGTTCATGACCTTGGGGACGAAGTCGGGCTCGTAGAGTTTCATCGCCAGATAGGCCGAGGTCATCTTGCCGGGCACGCCCAGTTCTATCCCGCGCAGGCGCTCTCTGGACAAGGGCTCGCGGCTCACGACGACCGGGCCGTATCCGTCGCCGAAGGATGCCCCGTGGGGAAGAAGAACGTACTTGTCCGAAAGGTAGGCGTAGGCGTGAAAGGAGACCGCGGTCACGTCCAGCTCGCCCTTCAACGCCCGGTGGTTCAGCGTCTCGATGTCGCAAAGCTCGTGCTCGAACCTGATGCCGCCAGTCGGGACGCGCCCGGTGGCGAGTCCGTAGAACATGAACGCGTCGTCCGAGTCGGGGCTGTGCGCCAGCTTGATTACCGTTTGCATTTTTCTTCGCCGCCTCACTCCGGTAGTGGAGCACGAATCAGGTGAACGTCGTCAAGCCAGACCGTGCCGGAGCCATTGAGGATAAGGCTCAAGACGATGGAGCCAACCTTCTGGCCGCGCTGCACGGTGTAGGTGAGCTCCCTTTGCTGCCAGTCGGTGGTCGCGCCCATCGCGGTCTGGTAATTGTTGAGCGACTGCTTGCCGCCGCTGGAGTAGTTGACGTCCATCTGGCCGTACGCGTCGCCGGAGAAATCCTTGACCTTCATCTTGTAAGCCAGCGTAAACTTGGCGCCGTCCCCCGGCAGTTTGATTTCGAAAATGGGAAGCGTCACCGGCTGGGCCACTGCAAATCTAAGGGAGCCCGTCCCCTCGGCCGGGTTCTGAGCGTCAACCGTGGCCACGCCTTCTGTCAGAAGGCCGTCGAGCGTGTCGCAGTTGAAGGTCTGAATGTCCTTGGGAGGCTCCACCTTCTTGGAGCACCCAGTGCAAAACACGATAGCGGCCAGAGCCGCCGCCACAAAAACCGCCTTCTTCATAGCCTCTCCTCCTGCTGCATGATCATCGCCCCGTTCAGTCGAGGTCAATGCTCCTCTTCACCGGCCCGGCCGGCGCTTTTTTGGCCTTTTCAAAGAGGTCCTGGAACTTCTTTTCAAGAACCTCCTTCTTGCTCTTCTCGGCGCGTATTGATTCTTGAAACTTCTCCTCGGCCGCCTGCTTCTCCGCCTCGATGACCTTCATTCTCTCTTCGAACGAGGTCTTGGCGGCTTCGTCCTCCAGCACTTCGTGAGAGACGACGACGCGGTGCTCCCCGTCAACCGTTAGGATAGCACCACAACAGGGACAAGTCACTTTGAAAACCGGGTCCTGCTCCATGGCGCTTGCGGCCACCTCCTGCTCAAGGATACCAGAACATTCACTTCGCATAAAGGGGCTTGAAAAAAGGTGGCCAATGGGCATAACAAGGAGAGCGAGCGGTGTTATACTGAGCAAGGTACTTGCCTCTTGAGGCATTCTTTCCTTGAGGCTGGCAAGTTTGACTAATGGAGCCTGGCTGATGCTGTTGCCGAGAAAGCCCGCTGTCCTGCTTTTCGCCGCGACGGCCGCGCTCGGCTGCATGCCGTTGCCGGCGCGGGGTCAAAACCAGGCGCCGGTAGCTTCGCTCGTTGAAAGCGCGCTTCGGAACAACCCAGGGCTTAAGGCGCAACGCATGAAGGTGGCCGCGCTGGATAACGGCCCGTCGCAAGCCAGGGCGCTTCCAGACCCCACCGCCGACGTGGAGTTCATGATGCTCCCCACAAGCCACCTTAACGCCGGGGACGTCTTGACGAAGGGGGTGTCGGTGGGCCTGACCCAGGAATTGCCTTATCCCGGAAAGAGAAAACTTGAAGAGGCAAAGGCCATCCAGGAGACCGAAGCCGCCCGGGCGGAGCTTTGGCAAATGGCGAATGCGCTCGCGGGCGAAGTCGAATCGGCGGCCTACCGCTACGCTCTGGACTCGCGGCTTCTTGAACTCAACGCCCGAACGTCGGTGGCGCTCGAAGCCGCGGCAAAAGGGGCCGCGGGCGTATATTCATCGGGTGGAGGAACCCAAACCGACCTCCTTCTGGCTCAGGCCGCTATTACGAAGAACGACAAGGGGCGGTTGGACCTGGAACAGGAGAGGGCGATAACGGCGGCCAGGCTCGATGACCTGCTTGGCGGGGAGGCCGATCGCTCCCTGCTGGACGAGGTGGCTCTTTCAGAGCCTGGGCCGGTTCCGGACCTGGGCAAGCTACTCTCCGAAGCAGTGGATGGCGCCCCGAAGGTGGCCGCGGCGAGAGCCCTGGAGCAAGTGGAAAGCCGGCGCGCCGAGATTGCAAAGAAGGCCTTCAAGCCAGACTTCACGGTTGGGGGGCGGTACCGCCACAACGACGTGACTATGGGAGGGGGCGACTACTTCACGCTCTCCGCCGGGATGACCCTCCAGTTTTTCCACCGCAAGGATCGTTACCAGCCGGCTTTGGAGGCGGCGCTGGCCGAAAGGGAGGGGGCTAAGGAGAAAACGTCCAACGCGCTGAACGAGGTCCGGTACGAGCTGACGCGGGCATGGCAGAACGGCTCGCACGATCTGGCGGTTTACCGCTTGATCGAGGACGGCCTCCTGATCCAGTCTCGCCAGGCCTACGAATCGAGCCTGGCGAGTTACGCTACGGGCAAGACCGACTTCGCCACGCTTCTGTCGGCCCTCGTCTCGTTCTACGGCTACCAAGGGGAGGCTCTGTCGGCGCGGGCCGACTGCCTGATCTCACGTTCGCAAATTGATGCCATCCTTGGCAATAAGGCCGGAGAAAAGACCGCGCCCTCAAGCGGCCAGGGCGTGGAAAAACCGAATAACGACATGAAGGAGAACTCGAAATGAAGACGAGATGGGTCACATTTTCTCTGACGTTGCTTCTTGCCGCCGCGGCCCTTGTAACGCCAGTGCGTCACGTGCGGGCGGAAGGCCCGCGGAAACAGGACGCGGCGGCTGGCGCACGGGCGGCCAAGATCACCTACGCATGTCCGATGGACCCCGGCGTGGTTTCGGACGAACCTGGCAAGTGCCCGAAATGCGGCATGTTCCTCGAGGCCGTTCCTTCCGAACGCGTGTTCTACGCCTGCCCAATGCACCCTGAAGTCACCTCTGACAAGCCAGGCAAGTGTTCCAAATGCGGAATGGGCTTGGAGAAGCGCACCGAGAAAATCGCGTACGTTTACTCCTGCCCGATGCACCCGGAGGTCAAGCAGGACAGCCCCGGCAAGTGCCCGAAGTGCGGCATGTATCTAGCGGCGCATGTGGCTGAAACGGCGTCCAAGAGCAAGAGCGTGGCGCCCGTGCGTTGAAAGGCATCGCAATGAAGCTGAACTCATCGAGGCGGCGGGCGATTGGCTTGGCCGGCGTTTTGGCGCTGTTAGTGCTCTTTGCGCTGGCGGCGTGCTCGAAGGGCGCCGTGGCGGGCAAGAAGGTGATGTACCATTGCCCGATGCACCCCACGGTGATCTCGGACAAGCCGGGCGACTGCCCCATCTGCGGAATGCGGCTTGTGCCATTCGAGCCAGCTGCTAAGGGTGCTTCCAAGGAACCAGCGCCCGCGGCACCGCCGGTGGTTGAAACGAAGGCCAAGACCATGTGGCGCTCCACGATGAACCCTAACGAGGTGAGCGACCATCCCGGCAAAGATTCCATGGGAATGGAGATGGTGCCGTTCACCGTTGGAGAGTCGGCCGAACAAACGCCGAAAGGCCTTGCTTCCGTAGCTATTTCGCCGCAAGAGGCGCGCCGGATCGGCTTGACTTACGGGACCGTGGAGATGAGGCCGCTTTCAAAGAAGGTGCGGACCTCGGCGAGAATCGTTCCCGACGAGACGCGCCTCTTCCGAGTAAACACCAAGGTCGGCGGCTGGGTTGACAAACTCTACGTTGACACGACTGGGCAAGCCGTTCGGCGCGGCCAGCCGCTTCTTTCGATCTACAGCCCGGACCTCGTCGCCTCCCAGCAGGAACTTCTCAGCGCTCTCTCCGCCGCGAAGGAACTGGAGGCGAGCCCCGACAAGAAAGTGGCGAGCGGCGGGCGGGATCTAGTTGACGCGGCCGCGAGGCGGCTGAAGCTTTGGGACGTGACGGACGCGCAAATAGAAAACATAGAAAAAACCGGGCGCGTGGAGAGGGACGTCACCCTCTATTCTCCCGCGTCGGGCTTTGTCACCGAGAAGGACGTCCTCGCCGGGCAGCGCGTGGCTCCGGGCGACCCGCTGATGGTTGTCGCCGACCTTTCGACGGTCTGGGCGGAGTCTGATATATACGAATCCGATTTGCCTTACGTGAAAGTCGGAATGCCAGTCGAAGTGACGTTGCCCTACTGGCCTGGCAAGAGCTTCGAAGGGAGGGTAAGTCTATTGAACCCCTTCCTCGATCCGGCCACCAGGACCATGAAGGCGCGGCTCGTCATTCCGAACAAGGATATTGCCCTCAAGCCGGAGATGTACGGCGACGCCGTTCTTTCTTACGACCTGGGGAACCGCCTGGCCGTGCCCGACTCCGCGGTGCTGCCTACTGGAGAGCACAACTACGCCTTCATCGCCAACGGCGACGGGAGCCTCTCCCCGGTGGACCTCAAGCTCGGAGCGCACGCGGGCGGCTACTACGAAGTAATCTCGGGCCTCGAAAGCGGCCAGCGCGTAGTCACATCGGCCAACTTCCTCATTGATTCCGAATCGTCGCTCAAAGCCGCGCTCCAGGCCGTCGCGGAGAACAGATGAAAAGGGAAGCATGATCCGGAAGATCATCAGTTTCTCGGCCAACAACAGGCTTCTAGTGATCCTCCTGGTCGCCGTGGCCCTGGTTTACGCCTTCTACTCCATGCGCCAAATTCGCCTCGACGCGATACCGGACCTTTCTGACACCCAGGTAATCGTTTACACGCAGTGGGACAGGAGCCCCGACATCATCGAGGACCAGGTTACCTATCCGGTGATCGCCGCCCTCCTGGGGACCCCGCGCGTGAAGGCGATACGAGGCTTTTCGGACTTCGGATTCTCGTACGTCTACGTCGTCTTCAAGGATGGCACGGACATCTACTGGGCGCGAAGCAGGGTGAACGAGTATCTTTCAAAGATTCAGGGCTCTCTTCCGGAGGGAGCGAAGATGGAACTCGGCCCCGACGCGACGGGGGTCGGGTGGGTTTACCAGTACGTCCTCGAAGACCGCGGCGGAAAGCACGACCTCGCCCAATTGCGGAGTTACCAGGATTGGTACCTGCGTTACGCCTTGGAAAGCGTTCCCGGGGTCGCCGAGGTCGCCTCGATAGGCGGCTTCCAGAAGCAGTACCAAGTGACCGTCTCGCCGGAAAGGCTTCAGGCTTACGGGCTCTCGATAGTTGACGTGGCACGGGCCATTCGGGACAGCAACGATGAAACGGGCGGCCGCCTCGTGGAGTTCGCGGGCACCGAATTCATGGTGCGCGCCATGGGTTACATCAAATCCCCAGCGGACCTCGAAAAGGTCGTAGTCAAGACGAACGGCAAGGGGACTCCGGTTTTGCTCGGGGACGTGGCAACAATCGGCCTGGGGCCGCAGATCAGGCGCGGCATCCTCGACTGGAACGGAGAGGGAGACGCGGTCGGCGGAATCGTCGTGATGAGGCAGGGCGAGAACGCGCTGGATGTCATCGAACGGGTCAAGGAGAAGATCGCCTCGCTGAAAAGCTCCCTTCCAGAAGGCGTCACCATCGAACAGGCTTATGACCGCTCGGAGCTGATCCAGAGATCCATCTCGAACCTGAAAGAGGAACTGCTGGTCGAGATGCTGATCGTCAGCCTGGTCATTCTATTTTTCCTGTGGCATTTCCCATCCGCCCTTGTGCCGATAATCACGATACCGGTTTCGGTGCTGCTGGCGTTCATTCCGATGTACGCCATGGGAATAAGCTCGAACATCATGAGCCTCTCGGGGATTGCCATCTCGATAGGAGTCCTCGTAGACGGGGCAATCGTCGAAGTGGAAAACGCGTACAAGAAGCTCGAGCTCTGGATGGAAGGGGGAAGGCAGGGGGATTTCCGTTCCGTCAGGCTGGAAGCGCTTCTCGAAGTGGGTCCGTCCGTCTTCTTCTCTCTAGCGGTTATAGCCGTTTCATTCCTGCCGGTTTTCACCCTGGTTGACCAGGAGGGGCGCCTCTTCAAGCCGCTCGCCTACACCAAGACTCTCGCCATCGCGCTGGCGGCTTTCCTGGCGGTGACGCTTGACCCGGCGGTCAGGATGCTGTTCGCGAGGGTGGAGCCTTTCAAGGTCAGGCCGCGATTCATCTCGCGCGCCCTGGACGCGCTTTTCATCGGCACCTACTACAAGGAGGAGAAGCACCCCGTCAGCCGCGTGCTATTCTGGCTTTACGAAAAGCCGTGCCGGTTTGTGCTGCGCCACCCGAAGAGCGTCATCGCCGCCGCGTTGGTCATCATGGCCGCGACCGTGCCCGTCTATTTCAAGCTGGGCGAAGAGTTCATGCCACCGCTCAACGAGGGGACGGTTCTCTACATGCCAACGACGCTGCCCGGCATATCGGTGACACAGGCGCAGGAGCTGCTGACCAGAGAAGACCGCATACTGAAATCCTTCCCGGAGGTGGTGTCGGTCTTCGGGAAAGCGGGCCGCGCCTCAACTTCTACGGACCCAGCGCCATTTTCCATGATGGAGACGACCATCGTCTTGAAGCCCATGCGGGAGTGGGAGGGCAAACCCCGGTGGTATTCCAACTGGGCGCCGAATTGGGTCAAGTCCATTCTGAGGCACGTCTGGCCGGACACGATCTCGTACAACGAGCTCATAAACAAGATGGACGCGGCGATGCGCTTCCCGGGGAACACCAACTCCTGGACGATGCCGATCAAAGGAAGGATAGACATGCTGACTACCGGCGTGAGGACGCCGATCGGCATAAAGATCCTGGGCGCGGACCTGGCGGAGATCGAGCGGACGGGACAGCGCATAGAACAGATACTCAAGCCGATCAAGGGCACGAGGAGCGTCTTCGCCGAGAGGACCGCTGGTGGCTATTACGTAGACTTCACGCCGGACCGCGAGGCGCTCGCCCGTTACAGCCTGACGCTGAAGGACCTCCAGGACGTGATAATGTCCGCGGCGGGCGGCGAGACCGTCTCGACGGCCATCGAGGGAAGGGAGCGCTACTCCATCAACCTGCGTTACCCCAGAGACATGAGGTCCGACATAAGCCAGCTAAGGCGAATTCTCGTCGCCACGCCCTCGGGCGCCCAGGTCCCCGTGTCTGAATTGGCAAGGGTCACGGCCGAAACCGGCCCCGCGATGATTCGGGACGAGAACGGAATGCTGGCGGGCTACGTCTACGTTGACATCTCGGGCGTGGACGTCGGCTCCTACGTAGAGAAAGCGAAGGCGGCGGTGGAAAAGGAACTGGTCCTTCCCACCGGCTATTCACTCATCTGGAGCGGACAGTACGAGAACATGGTTCGAGTGAGGCAGAGGCTGAAGGTTGTCATTCCGGTCACGATCTTCCTGATATTCCTCCTCTTATACATGAATACCAAATCGGCCTTCAAGGCGGGCGTCGTGATGCTGGCCGTGCCGTTCTCCCTGGTGGGAGCGATATGGCTTCTATACATTCTCCACTACAACGTCTCGATCGCGGTATGGGTTGGAATGATAGCTCTCATGGGGCTGGACGCGGAGACTGGCGTCTTCATGCTGCTCTTTTTGGACCTTTCGTACAACGAGGCACGCAGCGCGGGACGGCTGAACTCATTGGCCGGCCTTCACGAGGCGATAGTCCACGGCGCGGTGAAAAGAATCAGGCCGAAGATGATGACCGTCACCGCCGCCGCGATGGGACTCATGCCGATCATGTGGTCTCAAGGGTCCGGCGCCGACATGATGAAGCGCGTGGCGGCGCCGATGGTCGGAGGACTCTTCACCTCATTTCTCATGGAGCTCATGGTCTACCCGGCCATCTACCTTCTCTGGAGGCGCCGCGCGCTTCCGAAAGAGGCGCCGGCGGAAAGCTGAAGGACTCCAGCGGGCAGGCCCGGCCCCTCCATTTCATTTCCTCGCATGTGGTAACATCATTCCCGGCGGAGGTGGAGGGCGATGAAAGCAAGATTTGCAGTCATGTCTTTTCTTCTTGCGGCGGGCCTGGCGCGGACGAGCTTCCCGTGCACCAACCTGATCGTCACCAAAGGCGCATCGGCGGACGGGTCGGTCATAATCACTTACACGGTGGACGGGGAGTTTCATCCGCAGCTCCGTTTCATCCCGGCGGCAGACCACAAGGCGGGAGAGATGCATGAAATCAGGGGCTGGGACGGCACGCTGCGGCTCAGCATCCCTGAAGTCTCCCACACCTATGCGACGTTCGGGATTATCAACGAGCATCAGCTCGCCATAGGCGAAACCACTTTCGATGGCAGGCTGGAACTTCAAGACAAGCACGAGGGCATCCACTACTGGCCGCTGATGCAGATCGCACTTCAGCGCGCCAGGACCGCGAGAGAGGCGATCAAGGTGATGACTGGACTCGTGGGCAGCTACGGCTACTCGTCAACGGGTGAGACGTTCTCCATCGCCGACCCCGAGGAGGCATGGATTCTTGAGATGATAGGCCGCGGCGACCAAGTGAAGGGGGCAATCTGGGTGGCCTTGAAAATTCCCGACGGGATGATTGCGGCACACGCCAACAAGGCGCGGATAGGGGAGTTTCCCCTCCACGATCCAGCCAATTGCCTCTATTCGCCCGACGTGATTGATTTCGCCGTCAAAAAGGGCTACTACGATCCGAAATCCGGCCCCTTCCGGTTCTGCGACGCGTATTGCCCGGCCACCCCCGAAAAGTTGCGATACACTTCGACGCGTGTCTGGTCCATCTTCAGGCGAGCCGCGCCGTCGCTGAACCTCTCCATGGACAGAAGCCGAGCCGTCGTTGGCGCGAAGCCTTATCCGTTGTGGATCAAAGCCGACGGCAAGATTTCGGTGCAGGGCGCGATGGCGCTCATGAGGGACCACTACGAGGGCACTCCATTGGACATGACGAAGGGGCTTGACGCCGGCCCGTTCGGCTCGCCGCTGCGTTCAAGGCCGATTACGTTCGAGGTTGGCGGGCAGAACTATTCATGGGAGCGCCCCATCTCAACCCAACAGACCGGATGTTCCTACGTCGCGCAGCTTCGCTCCTTTCTGCCGGACGAGGTCGGGGGCGTTCTTTGGTACGGCGTGGACGACACCTATACGAGCTGCTACTTCCCCCTTTACGCGGGCATTACCCAGGTGCCGCCCTCCTTCGCCCGCGGCACGCTGCACCGTTTCTCGTGGGACTCGGCCTGGTGGGTCTTCAATCTCGTGGCGAATTACGCGCAACTGAAGTTTTCGTACATGTCGAAGGATATCATCAAGGTGCAGCGAGAGGTCGAGGGCAACTTCTTCGCGATGCAGCCGGCCATCGAGAAGACGGCGGCCGACATGCTAAAGAGCGACCCGGAGAGGGCCAGGCGCCTCCTGACCGATTACAGCCTCTCGGCGGGAGAAACGGTTTTCAGCCGCTGGAAGGAGTTGGCCGAGACGCTCTTTACCAAGTACAACGACGGATACGTCCAGGACGACAAAGGCGAGCCCCAAGAGCTTGGCTATCCAGAGGAGTGGCTGCGGCAGGTGGTCAATCAGAGGCCTGATCAGTTCAAGCTTCCTGCCGAAAGCTCAACGAAGAGCCCGGATTCTTATTGACAGGCCCCCAAAGCCCTTTGTACCTTTCAGCCGAGGCCTGTCTGGGAGGAAATGGATGAAAACGGACGCCCGTGAATCCACGTCAAAAGCACTCCGCGTGTTCGTCCCAGCGTTGGTTGCGGCCGTGCTTGCCACTGCCGGATTCGCCATTTATTCCGCCGAGCCGGCCAAGGTTCCCGCCGGGATTGACCCGAATCTTGCGAGCCAGTATTTTAAGGAGGCGAAGGCCATATCGGATTCCGACGGGGGCGCAATGTGGGGCGTGCCCCTTTACGGCGCGATGCTTTTCGTTGATCCCGAGACGCGGCAGGTCGTGGCAAACAGGCCCGATTACAAGGAGATGTTGAAGGAGAGCGGGAAGGTGTTTGCCGGTCTCCTGCCGAAAGAGGAATCAATTGCGAACACCTCGCTGAAGTGGGGAGGGGTGGAGTGGACGATGGTCCGTTGGCCGCTTCCAGACAACCGTCTTCAGCGAGACGTGCTGATGATTCATGAATCATTCCACCGCATCCAGGACCAGCTCGGCCTCGGAGGACCCGATTCCTCTTGCGACCACCTGGATACAGCGGAAGGCCGCGCGTGGACGAGGTTCGAATGGCGCGCCCTTTCCCGGGCGCTGGAGGCGCCGAAGCAGGCGGAACGCCAGGCGATCGAGGACGCGCTTGTTTTTCGCGCATACCGGCGCTCGCTTTTCAAGGAGGCGGCCTCGCGCGAACGGGCGCTCGAAATGCACGAGGGCCTCCCCGAATACACTGGAGTCGCGCTCGGCGCCCGGAACCGTTCCGAGGCAAGGGCCTATGCCATCGCGGAGCTTCGCGCCGCGCCTTCCTTTTCCACCTTTGTCAGAAGCTTCGCCTACGCCACCGGGCCGGCTTACGGATTGCTTCTTGATGAATTCAAGCCAGAATGGCGAAAGGGGTTGAAGGCCGGCGACGACCTGGCGGCGATTCTCTCCGACGCATTGGGAGTGACTTTGCCAGCGGACTTGAAGCCATTGGCCTTAAAGAGAGCCGATTCGTACGGTGGCAAGGGGGTCATGGCCGAAGAGGAATCTCTAGCCCAAAAAAAGGCTCTTGAAAAAAAGGAGCTTCTGGCCAAGTTCGTTGAGGGGCCGGTACTGTTTTTGCCTACGGCCAGTTACTTCACCTATTCCTTCGATCCGACCAACCAGGTGCCTATTGAGGGCGCCGGGACGGTTTATCCCTACCTGAGAGTGTCGGCGGCTTGGGGTATCTTCGAAGCGAAGCGAGGCGCGCTCCTGCTGATGAAGGACGGCTACCTGGCGGGCGTGCAAGTCCCGGCCCCCAAGGCGACCGGCGCCAGGCCGCTGGCTGGTGACGGCTGGACTTTGTCGCTCAACGACGGATGGGTCGTAGTGGGCGGAGAGCGCAAAGGCGACTACAAGCTTGTAAATACCAAGCTGCCGCCGCCTTGAGGCTGAACCCGCAAAAGGGGTGAAGGTCCATCTCGCTCAAACGTGCATCGTACAGTAGCCTGGGCGTGATGCCGGTTGTATAATCGAGTCGTTTCTTTCGACTGGCTGTCTTGGAGCCACGGGAGGCGGGACCATGCTGAAGAAAGTCGCGGCGGCGCTATTGGCGGTTGCGTGGTGCGTCGTGTCAAATGCCGGGGACAAGACGCTGGAAGTAGTTCAAGCCGGCCCAGCCGGGGAAATCCACAACCTGCAGGAAGCGAACGAAATCAGGGTGCTCTTCTCGGAACCGATGGTCGCGCTGGGAAAGATTCCCGAGCCGGTTGCCGCGCCGTTCTTCAAAATCAACCCGGCGGTAGAAGGGTCATTCCGCTGGTCCGGGACTAGGCTCCTTATATTCACGCCAAGCCATTCGGAAACCCTTCCATACGCGACGAAGTACACCGTCACGGTGGACGCGCCGGCTTCATCGCTCGAAGGGAGCCGCCTCGCGAAGCCCTACCAATTCAGCTTCACGACGCCCACGGTCCACCTTTTGAGCGCTCAATGGTACAGGAAGGACGGCCGTTTCGATTCTCCCGCCGTGATCGTGCTGATGTTCAATGAGCCGGTTGACGCCTCCAAGGCGGCCGCCCACGCCTCGCTGGTCTACAAGCCGCACGTCTGGAAGGCCCCCGCTTTCCAGAACGAGGTGTTGGGCCGGCTGGCGAAGAACGATCCCCAATCATTCGTGGCTTTTCAAAAGAAGGTGGCCGCGACGCTCCTTGCCGCCAACGCTTCAAGCAGCGTGGCTTTCAGCGTGGCGCGGAACTGGGACCAGAAGCGTTTTCCGGCCTCGGCGAACATGGTTGTTCTGGAAACAGGGGAGGCTCCGCCGCCTCAGTCGCAGATTCTCCTGACGCTGGACGGGGAGCTTCCCGCGGTGCAGGGCGCGGCCGTCCCGGGCGAGAAACAGACGTATCTCTTTCAGATGGAGCCGGCCTTCTTCGTGACGGGCTTCCATTGCGCATCCGGATGCAGCACGGAATTCTACAACGACATCGGCTTCCAGTGGGCGGTGGATCCAAGCGAAGTGCTGAAGGGGATAAAAGTTCTCGACGTGACCGGCGATCCGAACGGAACGCCCGTAATGCTCAAAGGCGTGGCGAAGTCCGAGGGCGGCGAGGAGGAGTACTACGAGCCGGAATCCGGAGCCTACGGCAGCGGCGGCCTGTCGGTTTCGTTCGATCGCATCGGCCTCTCGCTTCAGCCTGCCAGGACCTATGTCTTTAGCCTCGCCGCGGGCATCACCGCCACCGATGGCCAGACGCTCGGCTACACGTGGCTGGGAGAGGTTCAGTACCAGCACCAAAGCGCCTTCACCAGCTTTGGGGAGGGTCACGGTGTTTGGGAAAAAAGCTCCGGCCCGCAGCTTCCGTTCTACGCGAGGAACCTCACGGCCGCGTGGGAATGGCTGCTGCCGGTTGACAAGGAGAATCTCGCCGAAGCGGCGCTGAAGATAGACGGATACGAATATCCTCCGGTTTACGGGGAGTACGGATATCTGAAGAGGGACTTCAAAGGCAAGATTCCGCCGGTCCAGCCGAAGGAGCGGGCCTTGGTTCCCAATCCCGATCAGATCCAGAACTTCGGGTTGAACTTGTCACCCTATTTGAACTCCGAAGGATCCGGCCTTATCTGGGCGGCCGTGCAAGGCAAGGAGGCGATTCCAAAGTCTTACCGGGTCGAACAGGAGGCCTCGGCCTCTCTCGTCCAGGTGACCAACCTCGGGTTGAGCGTCAAGGACAGTCCCCTCAACACGCTCGTTTTCGTGACGGCTCTCGATACCGGTTTGCCAGTGGAGGGAGCGTCGGTCGAGATACGCAAGCTCGACAACAGCGTTTTCTGGAAGGGCACGACTGACAAGGATGGAATCGCCATGGCCCCCGACACCAAGATCAGGAGCGACAAAGGAGGCTACTGGCAGCCGCAGTTTCTAGTCATCTCCCAGAAGGGACAGGATACCGGCTACCTCGTGAGCGACTGGAACGAGGGGATAAGAAGCTGGGACTTCAGTATTCCTTTCGGAAGCGGCGAAGACAAGCCTCTGCTGCGCGGGACGGTCTTTGCCGACAGGGGCGTTTACAAGCTCGGCGAGGAGGTCCACCTCAAGGCGATCCTCCGTTCCGACGCGCCCAATGGCATGGCCCTCTTCCCGAAGGGTGCGAAGGCCAAGATCACGATTAAGGACAGCCGCGACGACGAGCGGGACAAGAGGACGCTTCCCCTCTTGGAATGGGGCAGTTGCGACTGGGTCTTTACGATCCCGGCCGAAGCCCCGCTGGGAGGATACAGCGTCACGGCCGAGATTGACGGCCAGCACGGCGTGGCGTACGGGCGGTTTCTAGTCGCCGCCTACAGGAAGCCGGACTTCCGCGTTGACGTGAACCTTGGCTCCACCGGTGACGTGGCCGGCGCCGCTCTTTCGGGCGTCGTTTCCGGGCGCTACCTCTTCGGCGCGCCGATGGGAGGCCGCCCGGTCCGGTGGACATTCAGCAGGACCGAATTGCACGAAGTTCCGGAGATAGTAAAGGAGAAATTCCCGGAGGAGCAGTACGCCTTTTTGAAGGAATCGTGGAACGGCGAGGAAGAGGGGCGCGCCGAGGAAACGCTCCAGCAAAAGGAGGAGACTCTCGGCGCGGACGGAACGCTTCACCTGGAGCTCGCGACCGACAAAAGCGCCGGCGTGCCTTGCGCATACACGCTCGAAGGCGAGGTCGAAGACGTGTCGCGCCAGAAGATCGCCGGACGCGCGAGCTTCGCCGTGGCTCCCGCGCCGTGGTATCTCGCTTTGAAACGCCCCGGCTTTTTCTGCGACACGAAGACGGGAATCAAGTCGGAGGTCGCCGCGGTGGGCCTTGACGGCCAGCCGGTGGCGGGAGTCGCGATCAAGGCATCCCTGACCGAAGTCCAGTGGATAAGCGTCCGCCGCGCCGAGGGGCAGGGAATGTACACCTGGGAGAGCCAGATCAAGAAAGACGAAGTGTGGAGCAAAACGCTTGACAGCTCGAAAGGCACGGTCTCGCTGGAAGGGGCCATTCCCGAAGGCGGCGTTTTCGTTCTGTCGGTGACCGCGAGCGATTCCGAAGGCAGGACGACGACGACCGACACGGAGTTCTACGCCCTGGGCGGCGGATATACGGCCTGGGAGCGCTACGACAGCAACAGGATTGACCTTGTCCCTGAAAAGAAAACCTACAAGCCTGGCGAGACGGCGCGAATCCTGATCAAGTCGCCGTGGGAGAAAGCCACGGCGCTCTTGACCGTCGAGCGCGAGGGTATCCGGTCGTTCAAGCGTTTCGACCTCTCCTCGACCCACCAGACGGTCGAGGTCCCGCTTACTGAAAGGGAAATCCCCAACGTCTTCGTCTCCGTTCTGCTGGTGAAAGGCCGAACCAGCGACCAACTTGAGAAGGACGGCTCCGACCCTGGGAAGCCCGCATTCAAGCTCGGCTACACCGAATTGAAGTTGGAGAACGCCACAAAGAGGCTCGCCGTTTCCGTCGGCAGCGACAAGGAGGAGTACAGGCCCGCGGACAAGGCAAAGTTCTCGGCTGACGTCAAAGATCGTGACGGCAAGCCGGTCGTGGGCGAAGTGACTCTCTGGGCCGTTGACTACGGAGTTCTTTCTCTCACTGGTTACAAGACGCCTGACGTTCTTACTTCGGTGTGGGTCGCGAAGGGCCTTCAAGTCATGACCGAAGAGAGCCGCCAAAAGCTCATCAGCCGCCGCGTGATCACGCCCAAAGGGGCGGAGGAGGGCGGAGACGGCGGCTACGAGGCGGGCCCGGGAACGCTGGTCAGAAAGGACTTCCGCGTCCTCGCGCTCTGGGTCGGGTCAGCCGTCACCGATTCCAAGGGCCACTTCGAGACCGAGGCCCTCCTGCCGGAATCGCTCACCACCTTCAGGGTCATGGCGGTAGCCCAGGACAAGCTGCACCGATTCGGCTGGGGCGAGAAGGAGATCCGCGTCAGCAAACCCCTGCTTCTCACGCCCGCCTTTCCTCGTTTTCTTTCGCTTGGGGACAAGGCCTACTTCGGCGCGGTCCTCCACAGCCTGATGAAGCAGGGCGGAACGGCCGTCGTGACGATGACGAGCCTCGACCCGGAGCTGCTGGAAGTTGACGGCGCGCCGCAGAGCGTCGAGGTGGCGGCCAAAGGTTCAGCCGAGGCCAGGTTCAACGTGGCCGCCAAGGGAGAAGGCTTGGCGAGGATCCGGATGAGCGCCAAGCTTTTGGGCGAGGAGGACGCCTTCGAGGCCATCCTACCCGTGGAGCTGCTTGCGCCGCCTGAAGTGGTGGCGGCATACGGCGTGGCCAAGCCCGAGGCGAAGGAGACGCTCAGCCTTCCGGCTGGCGTGTTGAGCGACACCGGCGGCCTGCGCGTCGAGCTTTCATCCACCGCGATGGTCGGGTTGGGCGAGGGCGCCAGGTACGTCGTGGATTATCCCTACGGCTGCGCGGAGCAGCGGGCATCGTGCGCGCTGGCGCTGATGCTCGCGGCGGACCTCGGCGGCGCCTTCAGCTTGCCTGGGATCGCGCCAGACGGCTTGGGGGATGTGACGCAGAAGACCCTTTCGGAGCTTGAAGCCTACCAGTGCGACGACGGCGGGTTCGTTTACTGGCGAGGCGAGCCGTGCGTCTGGGCGTCCCCATACTTGACGAGCTACGTGCTTAACGTCATGCAGCGCGGGGTGTCGCTGGGCTACAGGGTCACTCCTAGCGTTCTTCAAAGGGGCTACGCCTATCTCGAGAGCAGCATGGGGCGGGAGAAGCCGGCCAACGAGAGCTATTGGCCATCCTACACGGCGTGGCAGGCCTTCGCCTGCAAAGTATTGGCGGAGGGCGGGAAGAACGTTGACAGCCATTTGACGAGGCTCTATGGGTACAAGGACAAGATGCCGGTATTCGGGCTCTGTTTCCTCTGGGACGCGCTCAGGGCTTCCGGAAGGGGAGCGGGCGACCCTATGTGCTCTGACGTCGAGCGGCAGGTCAAGAACGCTATCGCGCCGGAGGGGGGCAGCTCCCACGTCGAGGAGCTCGCCGATCCGTATCTTCTTTATTACTGGAACAGCAACATCCGTTCGACGGCGATCGCTCTGGGTTCGATCACGCGAAACAGCGACGAGGCATCGCTGGTCACTGGACTCGTCCGGTGGCTGATGAGCGCCCGAAAGAACGGCCGGTGGGGCAATACTCAGGAAAACGCCTGGGCAATGGCCTCGTTGGTGGACTATTACCGGAAGTACGAGAAGGAAACGCCCGATTTCACCGCGACCGTGGCGTTGGGCCTCAAGACGATTCTCAGCGCTTCATTCAAGGGCAGGGACACGAAGGCGGTTACGAACGACACGCCGATGGCGCGGTTGCTGCCTGAAGGAAAAGCGGGCGAGGCGCTGCCGCTCACTTTCAAGGAAGAGGGGAGCGGCTCGCTCTTCTACGTGGCGAGGCTTAAGTATGCGTCCGCCGCGGCTTCGCGGGAGGCGATGGACCAGGGCATCCACGTCGAAAGGGAGTACGCGCCCCTCAAAGGCGGAGCGGCCACAACCAGCTACAAGGCTGGGGAGCTGATTCAAGTCACGCTGAAATTCAAACTGACCAAGGAGCGGCGGTTCGTCGCGGTGACAGACCCGATTCCGGCCGGCTTCGAGCCAGTCGAATCGTGGTTCGCGACCACCGCTAGAGACCTCGCGCAAACCCAGGACGAAGACACGGAGCAGAGCCAGCAGTGGCTCGATGCATGGCAGCGCGGCGGGTTCGACCACGTCGAGCGCCACGACGACCGCGTCCTTCTTTTCGCGACGCGCTTGAGCGAGGGCGAGCATTCGTTCCGCTACGTGGTCCGCGCCACGACGGCTGGCAGCTTCAAAGTGGAAAGCGCCCGCGCCGAGGAGATGTACGAGCCAGAGGTCTTTGGCCGGACGGCCTCATGCGAGGTGGAGATCAAACCATGAAGGGATATCACGACGGAGGTTAGAGGGGTCAGCGACTGGGCGAGGGCGCGAGAGGCGCGGGAAGGCGGATGCCTCTAAGAAACAGGAAAGAGATACCACAGCCTCCCGCCATCCCGCCATTCCGCAGGAATGGCCGCTCCGGCGGTGTTGGGCCTAGGGGGGCAGGCCGCGGGGAAGAAAACGTAAAGGGTAAAGCGTGAAGCGTGAAGCGCGAGTGGTGGTGACTCTTAACTTCTTAACTTCTTAACCTCTTTACCTCTTAACCTGCGAAGCGCGGGTTTTTTCCAAGACCGTGTCCGAATGGCGAGCTACTGCATCCAAACCCGCCCTACTTGCAGTCGCGCTGTTTGCCCTCGGGCTCTTGAAGGAAGGAGCCGTCCTTCCAGAGGATGTCGTCCTGGAAGCAATTCGTGGCGACGTGGTCCAGAGGGATGCCTTCGTCTCCCTGTTTGCCATCCGAGCCCATGCTCATGAGGACGAAGGAGGAGGCGTCCTTGTTGGCGCCGTAGAGGTAAGGGTGGCCCCAGCCGTCCGTCTTGGGCAGTTCCTTCAGGTAATTGGGGACGAGGTAGTCCTGAAGCGCGTCGGCGGTCCCAATTCCGTAGGTCTCGGTGTCGTTCTGGTTGACGGGGGGACAGGTCCCCTTGTCGGTCTCGTATGCAAGTATCGCGGTGGCAACCATTCTGATGTCGGCCATGCTGCGCTTCTGGCGGGCCCGTTCCTTTGCTTGAACGAAGTTGGGGATCGCGATGGCCGCGATGATCCCTAAGAGGCAGACACCGATAAGAACGACCGCCACGATCACGAGGGCTATTACGACGATCTTGCCGCTTTTTTTCGCCGGCTGGCCGGGGGC
>JBBINO010000023.1:0-32254 GCA_037443845.1 Acidobacteriota bacterium | reverse complement strand
CTTCTTCCTCCGCTTCCTCGTTTTGATGCTAGAATACGGGCGGAGGCGGGGTGGATGGCTCGCATAGTGGTGGTTGAGGACGAGGCCGACATCAGGGAAACCCTGGCGTTGGCGCTTGGACGGGAGGGCCATCAAGCCGAGGCTTACCGCGACGGGGCGGAGGCGCTCCTGGGGTTCAGGCAGAGGGTCCCGGACCTCGTCCTTCTCGACTGGATGCTGCCGGGCCTTTCGGGCATTGACCTTTTGCGCATTCTTCGCAACGACGCGAGGTTCGCGAAGGTGGCCGTCGTGATGCTGACGGCGCGGGGAACCGAGGTGGACATCGTCGCCGCTCTCGGGCAGGGCGCCGACGACTACGTGGTCAAGCCCTTCAGGACGCGCGAGCTTCTGGCCCGCGTAAAAGCGGTTCTGCGCCGCTATTCGGCGGGTCAGGCCCAGGGCGATTCAGTCCGCCGCATAGGCGGACTGTGGCTGGAGCCGGCCACTTACCGGGCCGGTTCCGAGAAAGGGGCTTTTGACCTGACGCCGACCGAGTTCAAGCTCCTGGAAATGCTGATGCGCCACCCCGGCCGCGTCTTCACGCGCGGGCAGGTTCTGCAAACGCTCTGGCCGGACGACAAGGCGGTGGAGGACCGCGCCGTTGACGTTCACGTTGCGAGGCTCAGGGAGAAGATGGGCGATTCCGGCAAGGCCATAGAAACGGTGCGCGGCGTCGGCTACCGGCTGAAGGATTCGGCGTGAAATACCTCCAAAGGTTCATATTCCTCTTCGCCGCCATCGGGCTAATTTTCGTCTGGACCCGTTCGCTCGAAGGCGCGTGGGCCTGGCTTCTCCGTCTGGCGGCCGTGGCGGGCGGCGCCGCGCTGGCCACCGCGTGGGCCGTCAGGCCGTGGCGCGAGATGAAAGATGCCGCGCAAAGGGTGCAGAACGGGGATTTCGCGGCGCGCCTGGACGACGTGACGCCCGGTGATCTCAGGGAGCCTTCGGCGGCCTTCAACGCCATGGCGGAGAGGCTCGACGAGTTCAGGAAGCTCTCGGAGGAGCGCGAGGCGAGGTTCCGGGCGGTCCTCGCCGCCGGCGGAAGGGCGATCTTCCTGATGGACAAGGAGGGCAACATCCTCCTCACGAGTCCCGCCACCAGGGAGTTCTTCCCAAAGTTCCGAGACGACGCCATGGCGGCCTCGACGGGGCTTCCCGGCCTTTCGCAACTGGTGGAAGAGACGCTCTCTTCGGGGGAGACGAGTACGGCGACGCTCAGCGAGTCCGAAGCGGGCCGGGCCAGGGTCTTTGACGCCAAGTGCGTTCCAATGGAAGACGGTGGCGCGGTCGTCATCCTCGAGGAGATAACCTCCAGGGCGCGGCTGGACCGCGTGAAGGCCGACCTGGTGGCGAACGTCTCGCACGAGCTTCGCACGCCGCTCGGGGCCATGTCCTCCCTCCTGGAAGCGCTCGAATCGCCGGACCTGACCGCGGAACAGCGCTCCGGCTTCGAGGAGAGGCTTCGCCGCCAGCAGGCGCGGATGGAGGCGCTGGTCGAGGACCTGCTGTCGCTTTCGCGCCTCGAAGGCCACAGAACCGGGCTAAAGGAGGAGGATCTTCCGCTCCGCGCCATGGTCATGGAAATTTTCAACATGCTTGAGCCTGCGGCTTCGGAGGCCGGCGTCTCGCTCAAGTCGGAGGTGCTCGATGGCTTCACGGTGAGCGCCGACCGGGAGATCCTCGAAATGGCCGTCAAGAATCTGGTGGACAACGCCATCAGGTATAACCGGCAAGGCGGGGAGGTCCGCGTCAGGGCGCGGCAGGATGGCGGCGAGGCCATCATCGAGGTCGAGGACACCGGCGAAGGCATCCCCTCCGCGCACCTGGACAGGATATTCGAGCGGTTCTACCGGGTTGACCCGCACCGGTCGAGAGAGAAGGGCGGCACCGGCCTGGGGCTCGCCATCGTCAAGCACGCCGCCTCTCAGCTCGGGGCAAAAGTGACGGTCGAGAGCCAGCCCGGCCGCGGTTCCGCCTTCCGCATCCACCTTCCCCTCCGCGCGAAGGGCCAGCCGGACGCGGCCTCTCGGGACGTCTAACCCTCTTGCATTATGCTGAATAATAAGGTATTATCGTCATCTTGGACGTAGGAGGCGTCGAATGACCATTGAAGAAAAAGTCAAGAGCATCATCGCCGACCAGCTCAGCGTGGACGAGGCTCAGGTAAAGCCGGAAGCCTCCTTCATCAATGACCTTGGCGCCGATTCGTTGGACACGGTTGAGCTCATCATGGCCCTCGAAGAAGAGTTCGGCATCGAGATCTCCGACGAGGACGCGGAGAAGATTCAGACCGTCCAGGCGGCCATTGACTATATCAAGGCCCACGCGAAGCAGTAAGCGGGGCGCATCGTGAGCCGGCGCGTCGTGGTAACCGGCCTTGGCTTGGTCTCCCCGCTCGGCCTGAGCGTGGAGGAAACGTGGCTCAAAGCCAAGGCGGGCCAAAGCGGCATCGACAGGATCAGCTTATTCGACGCGTCCGGGTTTCCGGTCCAGATAGCTGGAGAGGTGCGCGGTTTCGTTCCCGAGGATTACCTCGACCGCAAAGACGTCAAGAAGATGGACCGCTTCATCCAGTTCGCCATGGCGGCCTCCAAGGAGGCGATCGGCCAGAGCGGGCTTCAAGTGACCCCTGAAAATGCCGAGAGGATTGGCGTCGCCATCGGAAGCGGCATAGGCGGGCTCGCCACGATAGAGTCGCAGCACAAGACGCTTCTTGAGCGAGGCCCCTCGCGAATTTCTCCCTTCTTCATTCCGGGCATCATCATCAACATGGCAAGCGGCCAGGTCTCGATAGCTTACGGCGCGAAGGGGCCTAACATCTCGACCGTCACCGCCTGCGCGACGTCGTCGCACTCCGTCGGCGAGTCGCTGCGAATCATACAGCGGGGCGACGCCGACGTGATGATCAGCGGCGGGGCTGAAGCGGCCGTCTCCGCTCTCGCAGTCGCCGGGTTCGCCGCCATGCGCGCCCTCTCGACGCGAAACGACGCGCCCCGGAAGGCGTCGCGCCCGTACGACAAGGAGAGGGACGGCTTCGTCATGGGCGAAGGAGCCGGCGTGCTCATCCTCGAAGAGCTGGAGCACGCGAAGCGGCGGGGGGCGCCCGTCCTCTGCGAGCTTTCCGGCTACGGAACGAGCGGCGACGCCTACCATATGACGGCGCCATCGGAGGACGGCGACGGGCCGCGCCGCGTCATGCAAAACGCCATCAGGGACGCCGGCTTGGCCCCTGGAGACATCGGGTACATCAACACCCACGGCACCTCGACGCCAACCGGCGACAAGGTCGAGGCTCTCGCCATCAAACAGGTTTTCGGGGAAAGCGTTCCCGCGCTCTCTTCCACCAAGAGCATGACCGGCCACCTGCTGGGGGCCGCCGGAGCGCTCGAAGCGATTCTCTGCGTCATGGCCATCAGGGACCAGATCGTCCCGCCGACGGTCAACTACGAGACTCCCGATCCAGACTGCCCGCTCGATTGCACGCCAAACGTGGCCCGGGCTTCTCAGATTCGCAACGCGCTTTCAAATTCGTTCGGTTTCGGGGGGACCAACGCCTGCCTCGTCTTCTCGAAGTTCGAGGAACGCTGAGCCCGCCTTTCGTTTAACGTTTTGCTTGGGTAACCGCGACTTGGAACAAACCATCAAACAAGGAGGCGTCCATGAACATTCTGGCCTGTATCAAGCACGTCCCGGATACGGAGACTCGCGTGAAAGTGGCTCCTGGCGGCGGCGCCCTGGACCTCGGCGAGGCCAACTGGGTCATCAATCCCTATGACGAGTTCGCGGTGGAAGCCGCGCTCCAGCTCAAGGAGAAGAAGGGCGACGGGACCGTCACCGTGCTGACCGTGGGCAACGACGAGGCCGTCAAGAGCTTGAGGCAGGCCCTGGCCATGGGCGCCGACAAGGGAGTCCTTTGTAGCGACCCGGCCTTCGACGGCAGCGACGCGAAAGGCATCGCCAGGATACTGGCAGAGGCGATAAAGAAGAATCCCTTCGACGTCGTCTTTTTTGGCAAACACGGGGTCGGTGACGACAACCAGCAGGTTGGCTCGCTGGTGGCGGCGCTGCTCAACATCCCGGCCGTCACCGTGGTTACGGCCATAGATTACGGCGAAGCTGGCTTCGTGAAGTGCAACCGCGAGGTCGAAGGAGGCGTAGAGGTGGTGAAGGCGCCGCTTCCATGCGCCATCACCTGCCAGAAAGGGCTCAACGAGCCGCGCTACCCGTCACTCAAGGGGATCATGGCGGCCAAGAAGAAGGAAGTGTCCACGCTCAAAGCCGCCGATCTCGGCATTGACCCCTCCCAGGTCGGGAAAGCCGGGGCGGCGTTCGAGATCAAGGGCTACGAGCTTCCTCCTCCACGGCCCGACGGCAGGGTCTTGAGCGGAGAGATAGACGCCCAGGTGAAAGAGTTGGTCCACCTGCTTCACGAAGAAGCCAAGGTCATCTGACACAAGCGCCATAATGGAGGACGCCGATGAAAACTCTCGTATTTGTCGAACAGAGGGATGGTAAAGCGAAGAAGGCATCCCTTGAGGCGCTGTCCGCCGGGCGCGCCATTTGCGATGCCACTTCCGGAACGCTGGCCGCCGTCGTGCTCGGGCAGGGCGTTTCGGTCCTGACGGAAGTGGCGGGAAAATACGGCGCCGAAACCGTTTACCTTGGCGACGACGCTATTTTCGCCTCCTACTCGACCGACGCATACGGCCTTGGCGTTGGCAAGGCGGCGCAGGTGTTCGGCGCCGACGTGCTGATCTTTGCGGCCACGGCCATGGGAAAGGATCTCGCCCCAAGGGTCGCCACCAGGCTGGAGATTGGACTTTTGTCCGACGTGACCGCCTACAAGGCGGAGAACGGAACGGTCACCTACAAGCGGCCGGTCTACTCGGGCAAGGCTTACGTTTCGGCTGCCCCCGCGTCCGGCAAGCCCTACGCCGTGACGCTAAGGCCGAACGTCTTCGCCGCCGCCGAAAATCCGAAGGCGGCGCAGGCCGTGAAGCTGGAGAACGCCGTGGTCGCTTCCGACGTCAAGGCGGTCGTCGAGAACCTGCTCGTGTCGAAGGAGGGGCTTCTCGACGTCGCGGAGGCTGACATCATCGTTTCCGGAGGGCGTGGAATGAAGGGCCCTGAAAACTACAAGATTCTCGAAGAGCTCGCGAAGCCGCTCGGCGGGGCCGTCGGCGCTTCCCGCGCCGCGGTTGACGCCGGCTGGATAGGCCACGAGCACCAAGTCGGGCAGACCGGCAAGGTCGTCTCCCCCACGCTCTACATCGCGTGCGGCATCTCCGGCGCCATCCAGCACCTCGCCGGCATGTCCACGTCGAAGGTGATCGTCGCGATCAACAAGGACCCGGAGGCGCCGATCTTCAAGGTGGCCACCTACGGCATCGTGGGCGACCTTTTCGACGTCGTTCCCAAGATGACCGAGGCGGTCAAGGCGCTCAAGGCGCAAGGGTGACGGTTTCAAGTTATTAGTTGAACGATTTGAGCGCCATTGCTTATGGTTGCTTTGTTTGAAAAGGGGCGCGGTGTTAGCCGCGCCCTTTTCGTTTATCCCGCCAAAAAATGGCCGGCGATTGGCGGCTAGTTATTGCAGGATGATTCCGCTTCCCATCCAACGGACGCGAGGAACGAGAAGCTTCCGTCGGGCGGGATGGTGAACGGCGCAAGGCCGGGCCTGGCTACGGCGACGTTATCGGGCCACCAGAGGCTCGCGTAAGGCGCGTCGCGGGCGATGACAGATTGCACCTCCGCGTATATCGCCTTTCGCTTTTCAATGGCGGGTTCCATCGCGCCCATCGCGACGAGCCGGTCAACGAGGCCGTTCGCGTAGCGGCCCCGGTTCAGCCCGTAAGGCGGAAACGCATTTGAAGCGAACCTGAGCCTGAAGGCGTCCGGGTCGTTGATGCCGACCCAAGTCAGGCCGTAGAGGCCGAACCTTCCCTGAAGGACGTCGCCGTAAAAGGTGCCCCACTCCAGCGATTGAATCTCGATCCGAACCCCGATCGCCGAAAGCTGGTCCTGAATCGCGACGGCGAGCAGGCGCGACACCTTGTTTTGGGAGGTCTTGTAGCTCAGCCGGAGCCTGACTCCGTCCGCGTCCCTTTTGACGCCGCGGGAATCCAGGATCTTCTCGGCGCCGAGCGGGTCGTAAGGCGTCAACGCCACCGAGGGATTGAAGGCCCAGTTCTCGGGCGCGAGCAAGCCCGTCGCCGGCCTTCCCAGATCGTGGTAGAGCCATTTGAGAAGCGACTTTCTGTCTATCGACATCTGCAATGCCATTCGGACGCTGGGGCTGTCGAGCGGGGGCTTTGCGCAGTTGAAGCCGATGTAGGCGTAGTTGGTCCCGTTCGAGCGAACGAGCCTGAATCCCTTTTCGGCGAGCGACGCGACGCTGTCGGGCGGCAGGTCGTTGACGACGAGGTCAACGCTGCCTCTCCTTAGTTCAAGCGTCCTGATGACCGGGTCGGGAATCACCTTGAAAGCCAGCGTCCGGCACTTCGGCGGATGTTCTGCGAAAGGGTTGGCCTCGAAGACAAGCCATTGTCCAGGGACGCGCCGCTTCAGGACGTAAGGCCCGCAACCGGGAGGAGGCTCGGTGGGGCTGGCAGGAGTTCCGCAAGGCACTATCCCGGCGTCGAGCGCCTGGAGCAAGGGCGCGAACGGCTCCTTCAGCCTGATTTCAAGAAGGCCGTCCGAAACGGCACGGGCCGAGGCGATCTTTTCCATGTCGCCCCTTCTGTATGAAGCTACTTGCCCGGTCCGTATGGATTCTATCGTGAAGGCGGCGTCCCTCGCGGTCAGCGGCTGGCCGTTGGAAAAGCGAATGCCGGAGGCGATCCGGACGCGATAGACCAGAGGGGAAACCTGTTCCCACGAAGAGGCGAGGTCCGGCTCTGGCGCGAGGTTCGGCCCCGGCTTGAAAAGCCCCCTGTAGAGAAGCTTGAAGAGGCGGTCGGAAGCCTGGTCGGAACCGGCTCGCGGGTCCACGCTGGCGGGCTCTTCCTCGATTCCCACTATGAGCCGCGCCTTGCGCGGAGCCTTTGAACACGAGGCATAAAAGAGGGGAAGAAAGACGAGAATGCCAACCAGGCCGCCCGCCGCCAGAGTCTTCCGGAGAGGACGCCTCATGTTGCCCCGCCTTGCGGAGATCACGCCGCCGGAGAGCCAGGCGTGACGCTGCCGAGGATGACTCGCCGAGATGCGCCGGTCGCGGAAGGGACGTTGCCCGAAAGCCCCATCACCGTCTCGTGGGCCAGAAAGGCCATCATCACCGCCTCCTTGGCCTTCGATGGAATCGAATAGTCGTCGGCTTTGGTGATGAATATCTTGGGCATGGCTCGCTGGAGGCCGTTGACGAGCACGGGGTTCAGCGCTCCTCCTCCCGAAAGAATCATCTCCTCGTAACGGGCGTGTTGAAGGACGTGCTCCATAAGAGCGGAGTGGATCGTGCGGATGGTGAAGGCGGCCAGGGTCGCGACGACGTCGTTGGGGGCAAGGCCCGCGTGCGGGGCGAGCACCGCGTCCAGAAACTCGCCGCCGAAAGCGGCCTTGTCTGCGGACTTCGGAGGTGCCTGCGCCAGAAACGGGTGCTGGAGCAGCGCGGACAGCAGCGAAGGCTGGACTTTTCCGGCCGAGGCCATCTTGCCGCCGGCATCGAAAGCCAGCGTCCCCTTCGTGAACCGGGAGACGGCGAGGTCCATCAGGCAATTTCCTGGCCCCGTGTCGAAAGCCTTGATCACGTCGAGCGTCGTATCCGCCGGAATGGCCGTCAGGTTGGCGATGCCTCCGATGTTCAGCGCTATACGCCCGCGCGAGCGGTGGTGGTATAGGACGAAGTCCAGGTAAGGCGCGAGCGGTGCTCCCTGGCCCCCCGCCGCCATGTCGCGCGACCGGAAGTCGGAGACGACCGGGCGCCCGGTCCTTTCGGCCACCACGGCGGCGGATCCGGCCTGTATCGTGCCCGTTACCGCGAACCCGGGCATGCTCTCCCGCTTGGGGTGGTGGTAGAGGGTCTGGCCGTGAAGGCCGATGATGTCCACCTCCTCCAATGGGACGTTGGCCTTCTTGCTGATGTGGTGGCAGGCGTGCGCGAAAAGCTCGCCCAGGTAGGAGGAGAGAAGGCAGAACTCCATGTTGCCGGCGCCTTTTGGCCCCATGGCCTGAAGCAGGCGCTGCCGGACGGCCGGGGAAAAGCGCAGGACATCGAAAGCCACGAGCTCCAGTTGCGTGTCGAGGCCGGCCCCGGCTACCTTCACCAGCGCCGCGTCTATGCCGTCGGCCGAAGTCCCTGACATCAGCCCTATCGCCATGACCTCGTTCTTTTCTTTGATTGCTTCGAGCACTCCGCCCTCCTTGACGGAAAATGCTAACACCGGCGGGCAAAATAGTCCACTTGTGATGTATCATACCCTCTGGAGGAGCGAATGGCCGAGCCGAAGCGCGTCGTAATCGTTGACGACAGCCCGGGCTTCTGCTCGATGTGGAGGCGCTTTTTTGAAGAGCGCTACGGCGAAAAGGTCGCCGTGGAGGTATTCCTTGACCCGATTCAGGCGCTTAGGGAGATCAGGCCGGACATCGGCCTTCTCGTGCTCGACTTGGAAATGCCGAGGCTCGACGGCATTAAGTTCTTGGAGTTCGCCGCGGCCGCGGGGGTTGACCGAAGGCGCGTCGTGATCGCGAGCGGCCGGGACGCCGATGACCTGCACCGGCTCTTCCCTCCTGGCCGGTGCCTCGCGGTCATTAACAAGGACGACCCCGCCCAGCAGGCCGCCTTCCTGATGATTCTCGAATCGGTGATGCGAAAGCCGTAAAGCTTGGCCCGGTCCAAGGCCGGACGCGTGGAGGTCTCTCGGAAATGGTTTCGCCAATGGAAGCTTTGCCCCGCCTCAGGCTTCAGAAGGGCCGCACGAAAAGGGCCACCCAGGGCCACCCGTGGGTCTTCTCGAACGAGCTTCTCGAAGTGCCGCCTCTGGAGCCGGGGACGATCGTCCAGATGGACGGCCCGGCGGGAAACCCACTCGGTATAGGCTATTACAACCCAAGGACGCTGATCGCATTCAGGTGGCTGGCCCGCGGCGGCGGGTTGGAGGAGGGCTGGCTCGAAAAGCGCATCGAGGCGGCCGTGGCGCGGCGCGCCTCCATTTACCCGGGCGAGGATTGCCTCAGGCTCGTTTTCGGGGAAGCGGACGACTTGCCGGGCCTCGTAGTGGACAAGTACGGCGACTGCCTCGCCGTCCAGGTCAACACGGCCGGTATGGAGCGCCTTCGGCCGCGCGCGGAGGCCGCGCTCATGTCGCTTCTCAAGCCGCGGCAGCTAGTGCGCAAGGACGACGGCCCGCAGAGAGAGATGGAGGGGCTGGAGCGCGGCGTCCAGGCCGCCGTCGCCTCCCAAGGAAGCTCCGCCTCGGTTTCCTACTTGGGCCTGAAGATTCCCGTTGACCTCGCCGGCGGGCAGAAGACCGGTCTATTTCTCGACCAGAGGGAGAACGTCCGCGCGCTCGTAGGGCGAATGGCCGGCGGCGGTTCCATCCTTGATGTTTTCTGCTACCGTGGCGCGTGGGGAATGGCCGCGCTCAAGGCCGGCGCTTCGCGCGCCGAATTCGTTGACGCCTCAAGAGAGGCATGCGAGGCGGTGGAGTCCGGGCTGGCCGCCAACGGCCTGCCGGACTGCGAAATCCACCAGGGGGACGCGTTCGATGTCATGCCGCGCTTGCAGGGGGCGAGGAAACTATTTGGCGCAGTCGTAACGGACCCGCCGGCCTTCGCGAAATCTAAGAAACACCTTGCCGAGGCGCTGAAAGCCTATTCGCGCATCAACGAAATGGCGATGCGCCTGGTAGAACCGGGAGGGCTGCTTGCGGCCTGTTCCTGTTCACACCACGCCGGCATCGAGGAGTTTCTTCAGGCGCTCAGGGAATCGGCCGCGAGGGCGAAGAGGAAGGCCAGGCTGATCGAGCTTCGCGGGCAGGCGCCGGACCACCCAGTCCTTCTAAACTTTCCGGAGGGCGCCTACCTGAAGTGCGCTATATTGGCCCTGGAGTAATTCGCGAGAGCCCGGCGAGGCGGCAAGAGCCACTCCACTCTTGGCCGTCTTTGATGCTATCATGAACAGCGACGGAGGAGCCGCCGATGAATGCTTTGGCCATAGAGGTCACCGGGCTTGAGAAGACTTTCAAGGGACACCTCTCGATAGGCCGCATCCACGCGTTGCGCGGTGTGGACCTCAAGGTGCCCAGGGGAGTCATCTACGGTTTTTTGGGCCCCAACGGGGCGGGCAAGACGACGACGTTGAAAGTCCTCGCCGGCCTTTTGAAACCGGACAAGGGCGGGGCGCGGCTGCTGGGCGAAAGCGTGAGCGAGCGCAAGGCGCGCGAGAAGATGGGCTTTCTTCCCGAAACGCCCTACTTCTATGACTACCTGACTGGCGCGGAGTTGCTACGCTTCTTCGGGAAGCTCCACGGGATGCAGCCCAAGGCCCTTTCGGAAAAGGTCCCTTCGCTTCTCAAGACCGTCGGCCTGGAAGGCAAGGGCGACCTCCCGCTCAGAAAGTACAGCAAGGGAATGTTGCAGCGCGTGGGGCTGGCGCAGGCGCTGATCAACGAGCCCGAGCTCGTGATACTCGACGAGCCGATGAGCGGGCTCGACCCGATAGGCAGGCGCGAGATACGGGATCTCATTCTCTCTTTGCGCGCGGAAGGCAAGACGGTCTTCTTCTCGTCCCACATCCTTGCCGACGCCGAGATGATCTGCGACGAGGTGGCGATACTCTCGCAGGGGCGCGTAGTAAGCCAGGGCTCGCTCGAAAAGCTGTTGAGCGGCGAGGTCAAGTTCTGGGACATCAGCCTCTCCAACTGGGCCGCTGCCGAAAAGCCTCCCGTCGGCGAAATCGTCGCGCGCCACGAGAGCCAGCTCCTGGTTCGGGTGGAGAAAGAGGACGAGGTGCAGGCGCTCATAGACGCCGCGCGCGCCTCCGGGGCAGGCGTGCTTTCCGTGACGCCGCACAAGGCGTCGCTTGAAGACCTCTTCCTCTCTCACGTCCCGGGAGGTGCAAGATGAGCAACGCTCCCAAGGGGCTTTCGCTGGGGTGGGCGCAGACGCGGGCTCTGGCGGCCAACACCTTCCGTGAGTCCGTGCGAAGCAGGGTTTTTTATATATTGATGGCCTTCGCCGCCGCGATGCTGGTTTTCAGCGCGGTGATGAGCCTTTTGACGATCGGATCGCGCGCCAAGATCATAATAGATCTCGGGCTGACGGTCACTTCATTCATCACGGTGATGACCGCCATCTTCGTCGGCATAGGGCTCATCTACACGGAGATAGAGAAAAAGACGATCTACAACGTCCTGAGCAAGCCCTTGGGCCGCGCCCACTTCATCCTGGGGCGCTACATCGGGATGATGGCGGTTCTCGCGGTCAACCTGCTGGCGATGCTGGTGCTGCTCGGTTTGCTCCTTGCGCTTTTCAAGGGGTTCACCTTCAAGATATTCATCGCGGGTGGGTTCATCTATCTCGAACTGGCCATCCTCACCGCGATCGCGCTTTTCTTTTCGTCCGTCACGTCGCCCGTCGTGAGCGCCATATGCACTATGGCTTTCTACATCGTCGGTCACACGAGCTCCGCACTCCTCGAGAGCCTCGCGCCAAGAATCACGGACCCGGTGGGCAAGGCGGCGGCCGTATGGCTCTTCCACCTTCTGCCGGACCTCAACATTCTCAACGTCACCAATATCATCTCCTACGACATACCCATAGCCCACGGCTTCACGGCGCGGGCGATCATCTACACGATAGCATACGTGGCGCTGCTTCTTACCGCGGCCTGCATGGCCTTTAGCCGCCGCGACCTGGTGTAAGGCGATGAGAAGAATCCTCGGGCTTCTCCTGATATTAGGCCTGTTGGCGGCGGTGGCACCACTGCACAACTCGATGTACGCCTTGACGCAGACCTACCCCGACTATTACCGTTCCTACTACATCCCTGACAGCGCCCACATGGAGGTTTTCTCGCTCGGCTACAAGAATTTCTGGGCCGACCTGATCTTCATCTGGTCCCTGCTCTACTACGACTACTACAACAGGGACGTGCGCTACACCTACCTCGAACGGACCTTCGACGTGATAACCGGCCTTGATCCGAATGACCGGGAGGCCTACGTCATGGGGGCGCTCTTCGCCTTCATGGGGCAGAAGTGGGACCTCCTTTACAGAATCGAGGACAAGGGCATCAAGGCGCTGCCAAAGGACGTGGTTCTGCCTTACGACGCCGGAACCTACGCGCTCTTCTGCGAGAAGAACCCGGCGAGGGCCGCCGAATACTTCAAGATCGGGACCGAACGCCAGCCAGGCAGGACCATGTTCAAGAAGCTTCTCGCCTACGCGCTCGAAAAGAAGGGTGACCTTGCGACGTCGAGCAAGTTCTGGTCCGACATCTACGACGAAAACAAGGAGGGGAAGACTCCGGAGGAGAAGTACTACCGTGGCGTCGCGATGCGGAACCTCTGGGACATCAAGGTGGATTTGGACACGAAGGCCCTGAAAAAGGCGGTCGAGGACTACCACGAGCGTTTCGGGCGCTTTCCTTCCACGCTGAACGCGCTCAAGGTGGAAGGGCTGATGAGCGCCTTGCCTCTGGACCCGGACCAGAAGCCTTACGCCTACGACCCGAAGGACGGGGACGTCACCTGCGCCTCCCGATTCGACTTCAAAGCCGCTTTTGGCCAATGGTGACCATCCTTCTCGCTTTTTCGGCCGCGCTGGGCCTGGTGATAGGCTCCTTCTGCAACGTCGTCATATACAGGCTCCCGCGCCGCGAGTCGCTCGCCGTTCCCGGCTCGCACTGCCCCGCGTGCGGCAAGCCTGTCAGGTGGTATCACAACATCCCAGTTGCCGGCTGGCTGGTTTTGATGGGACGGTGCGCCGATTGCCGCGCCCCGATTTCTCCGAGGTATCCGGCCGTGGAAGCGGCCACGGGGGCGCTGTTCCTGGCGTGCGCGCTGTCGTTCGGCCTTACGTGGGCGACGCCCGCCGCGTGGCTCTTCTGTTCGATGTGCCTCTGCCTCGCGCTCATTGACCTTGAACACCAGATACTTCCCGACAGGCTCACCTATCCGGGTGTCGTCCTCGGCCTCGGGCTCAGCCTCGTGATGCCGTGGACGAAACCTCTGGATTCGGCGATCGGTGCCGCCGCGGGCGCCGCCCTGCCGGCCGCTCTCATCGGAATCTACGCCCTAAGGGGCATCGAGGCGATGGGTTGGGGCGACGTCAAGTTCATGGCGATGATCGGCGCGTTTCTCGGCTGGCGAGGCGCGATCTTGACGCTCGTGGGCGGATCGGTTCTGGGCATAGTAATCGGCGGCACCTGGCTTCTCTTCTCGCGAAAGTCCCGCAGGACGCCGCTTCCGTTCGGCACCTTCCTGGGCGCCGCGGCCGTCTGTGCGCTATTCTTCGGCGAAAAAGCGTGGGCCTCCTACTTGAACCTTTTCCCTTGGGGAGGAAGATGACCACCTCCATCCCCGCCACAAAGCGGCTTATGATCTGGGGGCTTCTTGTCACCTGCTCGCTGATGGTCGCGCTGGTAACCTGGAACCTTTACGGGTTGATGGCCGAGATGAGGGGGCAGGAGAACAACATACGCTCCAAAGTCCTTCTTCTGGGAGAATCCGCCAAGAGAACGCTCGCCCAGCGGGACTTTCAACAACCGGGGCCGAGCGTCGAGAGTTTTTTCCCTCAGATGACCGGCGAGCTCAGCCTCGTGGCCCCGAAGCAAGTGGCGCTCAAGTTCGGCAAAAGGATCCTTTGGGCCGTTCCATCCTTCGCCCCGCCGGAAATGGAAATCCCGGAGAAAGGGGTTGATTCAGTCCAGCGAAGCGGCGCGGGGCAATGGGTCTACGCGGCGACGCTGGAGGACGGCAGGACATTTCTCGCTGTCTTCGACGCCCCGGCCATCCTCAAAAGGATATCGAGCATCAAAACCGCGGCGGCCTTCGAGATCACGGCCGCTCTCGCGCTTATCCTCTTCTGGGGGCTTCTCGCCTGGCGGCTCTACATTTCTTACCAGGAGGTGGTCTCGACGATGAGGCGCGCCGACGGCCTGATCGCAATAGTTCCTAAGGAGGAGCTTGCGACGCAGGACATGGTGGCGCTCTTCCAGCAGACAGTATCCGAGCTGCGGCGGCGGACGCTTGAACTGGAAAAGCTTCACCAGGCCGAAAAGCGGCGCGCCCAGGACGTGGAAGCGATGGTGAAGGCTCTCTGCGAAAACCTGGACGCGGGATATCTCCTCTTCGACGCGGGCGGGCGCCTTGCCAAGGCGAACGCCGACGGAAGGAGGCTTCTCGGGCTTCCGACCGTTCCAATGCTCGGCGAGAGCGCCGAGAGGACCTTTGCCCGGCTGCCAGAAATCGGCGCGCTCCCCGGCGAAGCCGTGCGGACCCGGTCGGTGGTCATAAGAGACGAGGTCGCCGGCGCGGAGGGCCGCCTCCTGCAGGTCACGGCCATCCCGATCTTCAGCCAGACCAACAGCTCGCAGGGAGCCCTTTTGGTCCTCAGGGACATGACGACTTACTACAGGATGGCGCGCGACCTGAGGGAAACGGAGGCGTTGAGCCGCCTCGGCGAAGTGGCCGCTGGCGTGGCGCACGAAGTGCGCAACGGCCTCAACGTCCTCATGCTCCAACTGAAGCTGTTGCGTGACGACCACGCGGGACTCGCCGGCGACGACCGCCTCAAGGCGCTGGAAGGAGAGATAGGGCAGTTGGCAAAGGTCGCGACGGACCTCCTCTTTTTCGCCCGCCCGCTAAAGCTGGAGAAGGAACCGGCCGAAGTGGCCCCGATCCTGGAGGGGATCGCCTCCACGCTGAGAGGGCGTTTCCCAGGCCTGGAGGCGGCCGTCGAGGCGCCGCCCTCGATGTCCGTCAACTGCGACCCCGAGGCGCTCTCCAGGGCGATACTCAACCTGGCACAAAACGCCGCCGAATCGGCATCCCAGGCCCACCCGGGCGGTGGCCGCGTTCGGCTTCTAGCGGGGGCCGAAGAAGGCGGAGCCTTCGTGGCCGTGGAGGACGACGGGCCCGGCTTGCCAGACGGCGTCAAGGCGAGCCTCTTTTCCCCGTTCATCAGCGAAAAGCCCGGCGGGACCGGCCTAGGGTTGCCTATAGCGCGCAAGATAGCCAGGGAGCACGGCGGCGACTTGTCGCTTGAGACCGCGCAAACGCTCGCCGGCGCCGCGTTCAAGCTCACGCTGCCGTGACAGGGCGGGCAAGCTTCGCTGCCGAGGAACGCCGGGCGGACGCCGCGCCGCGCCTTGACGCTCAGTAGCTGGTCGCCTCGATCTTCACCTTCCCCCTAAACGCGTGATATATCCACGCCGTGTAAGCGGTGACGAGCGGCATCCCGATCAAAGCTATCACCAACATCGTCTTCAGGGTAAGCGGCGAGGATGAGGCGTTGAAGATCGTCAGGCTTGTTCCAGGATCTCCGGACGAAGGCGCGAGCGCCGGGTAGGCACCCACCGCGAGGATCAGGTTCAGCGATGCGATGCATAGCGCCGAGCCGTAAAAGGCGCCGAGGTCCCTGCCCCTTCTCAGCATCGCGGGCGTCAAGATGGCGCCGGCGAGAAGCGGCAGAACCGCGAGCCATGCGGCGGGGGATGAAAAATACCTCGCCGACACGGGCCTGGCCACGATGGCGCCCCACGAGCAGGCGGCCAGGTAAAGCACGATGAAGGCCACGTAGGCCCTGAGAGCCCAATCCCTTGCCCTCTCCTGCTGGGCGCCTTCTGTTTTCACCGCAAGGTACGTGGCGCCGTGCATGGTGAACATGGCCAGGCTCAAAAGGCCTATCAGGATGGAAAATGGATTGAGGAGGCCGAGAAAGCTCCCGGTGAAATTCCCGCCGGCGTCAATCGGGATGCCCTTCATCAGGTTGCCGGCGGCCACTCCGAAAAGCACCGCCGCGAGCGCGCTCGCGAGCGAGAAGGTCACGTCCCAGAAACTTCTCCAGCGAGCCGACTCGTTCTTGCTCCTGAATTCAAGCGCAGTGGCGCGCATGATCAGGGAGAGAAGAACGAGCATCATCGCGAGGTAGAATCCGGAGAAGACCGTCGCGTAAACCTTCGGGAAGGCGGCGAACAGCGCTCCTCCCCCTGTTAGCAGCCAGACCTCGTTCCCGTCCCAGACGGGTCCGATGGCGTTGAGGGCCGTCCTCCTCTCCCTGTCGTCCTTTCCGGTGATCAGGTGGAGGACGCCGACCCCGAGGTCAAATCCATCGAGCACGGCGTAACCGGTGAACAGCACGGCGATTAGCACGAACCAGACCACGTTGAGCGTCATGGCGTCTCCTCCCGGACCTCGTGGGGGCCCTGCAGGATGGCTTTCCTGTTGAGGGAGAAGCCAAGCGCGAAGAGCGCGGCGTACAGAAGCGCGAACAGAATGATGGAAGCAAGCACCTGGCCCGCCGGCACCGTCACCGAGTAGGCGTCTTTCGTGCGAAGCAGGTGGTAGACGATCCAGGGCTGGCGGCCGATCTCGGCCGTCATCCACCCCAGCTCGTTCAACAAGAAAGGCAGCGGCATACACAAGAGAAGCAGCCGAAGGTACCACCTTTTCCTTTCCAGCGATCCCTTGTAGAGAAACCAAACCCCCAGAAGCGCGACGAAGGCCAGGAAGACCCCGGAGTAAACCATCCCGTGGAAGGTCATGGCCGTTATGGCGACGGGAGGTATGTCCTCCTTTGGGAATGCGTCCAGCCCAAGCACCTTGGCCCCTGGGTCGTAGTAGGTCATGAAGCTCAAAAGCTTGGGGATGCCGACCTCCGGCAACGGGTAGCCTATCAGCAGCAAAGGCGCGCCCTCAGTGGTCTTGAAGAGCGCCTCCATCGCCGCGAATTTTTCCGGCTGGGTGTGGGCGACCTGCCTCGTATGCCAGTCGCCGATGATTGCCGCTCCAGCCGTGGAGACGAGGGCGAAGACGATCGAGATCGCGATGGACTTGCGCGCGAATTCGGCGTGGCGCCTCTTGAGCAGGTACCAAGCGCTTATTCCGGCGACGAAGAAGGCCCCCGTCACCCAGGCTCCCATGATGGCATGGCTGAAGCGGGGAAGGGTTGACGGGTTGAAGACGGCCGATAAGAAACTGGTAAGCTCCGCCCTGCCGTCAGCCATCTTGAATCCGGCGGGCGTCTGCTGCCACGAGTTAGCAACGATGATCCAGAACGCCGAGAGAGTCGCCCCGAGCGCTACCATGAGTGAGGCAAACCAGTGTGCCCTCTTGGAGACCTTGTTCCATCCGAAGAGAAGCACGGCGAGAAACCCCGATTCCAGAAAGAAGGAGAAGATTCCCTCAGCCGCCAGCGGAGCCCCGAAAATGTCCCCGACGAACCGCGAGTACGGCGCCCAGTTCGTGCCAAACTGAAACTCCAGGACGATGCCGGTCGCCACGCCGACGGCGAAATTGATCCCGAAGAGGTGGACCCAGAACCTGAGCATCTCGTCGTAGACTGGCTCTTTCCGCTTCAGGCGGAGCGTCGCCATGACGAACAGGATCACTCCCATCCCGATGGTCAGGGGCGGATAGATGTAGTGGAACATCGCGGTCAGAGCGAATTGCACCCTGGACAGGACCAACGCATCCATGCCTTCACGCCTCCTTTCGCAAGGTACCCTTTCTACGTTTGGCTTTCTTGGCGGGGGCCTTGCGGCGCCGGGCCGCGCCGGCCTGGGCCGTGGCGAGCGAATCGAAGGTCACGCCCGCGAGAAACGCTTCGAGGTTCTTGGTGGCGTCCGACCACGCGCGCCTTATGCCGCACCCGGCCGACAGCGTGCAGCGCTCGGGCTTCACGGTGCAGGCGTTGAGGACCAGGCGCCCTTCCATCGCCTCGACCACGTCAAGGAGGCTTATCTTCGCAGGCGGCCTTGCCAATTCTATCCCTCCGCCGCACCCGCGCGTCGTCTTCAGGATTCCCGACGCGGAAAGCCCACTGACTATCCTTCGTATGAAGGCGGGAGGAATCAGCCGCTTCCTGGCGATGTCGCCGGTCGTAAAAAGGGTGTCTCGCCGTTCGCTGGAGAGATGGAGGACTATCCTCGCCGCGTAATCCGTGTGCCTGGATATTCCGAGCATTCGCCCCCTCAAGCCACCGGCGTAAATATTAGCACATTGGTAACCTTTGTCAAGGGACGCCCCGCGGCCAAGTGGCGGCTATTGTTTCAGGAGAGTCTTCGCCATCTCGACGATGCCCGACTCCATTTCGGGGCCGAGCGTGTTTTTGACGGCGAAAAGCTGGAAGTAGAGCAGCTCGTTCAGATCCTTGACCAGCGCCGTTTCCCTCTGCGCGCCGGGCACGGCCGCCAGGTTGGCCAGTACGCCCTCGATCGTCAGCGTGCCCTCCTGGTCAAGGTCCATGCCGTACAGAACCGAAGCCCCCGGTTCGAGCCCCTTGAAAAACGCCGAAAGGATCATCCGCGCCTTGGCTCCGACTTCCATCTGGAGGGCCTGATAGATGGTGCTGAATACGGCGTTGTAAGCCTCCACCCTCGGCGTTAGGGGCTGCCTCTCGTTTTCGGCAATTTCCGCCTTCGCGGGGGCGGCCGGCTTTTCCGTCTTCTGCGGCACGCACACCAGGCCCGCCGAGAGGAGCGACACCACCGCCTTTTTCGCCTCCAGGTCCCCCACCTTGGACTTGAGGATGACCTCCTGAACCGTGCGCCCGCCAGTCACCTGTCCCAGGACCTGTTCCTCTTCGAACGAGAGCGCGGTCGAGGCGGTCACGTCTTCGGAAAGGGAGAGCACGGCGTCCATCGGCGGCAGCCTCTCCTGCAAGTGGCCCCACTCGTCCATCCTGCGCGTGGCCTCCATGACGTAGTTGGTCGTCGTCATTGGCAGCGGCAGGATGAAAGGGGGCTTCACTTCGCCGTTTTGAAACTTGAAGCGTCCCTTCCCGAGGGAGAAGACCCGGTAGAGTATCTCTTCCACCGACTTTATCCACTCGTCCTGAAACTCGGATGGCGTCAGGCCGGACAGCGCCAGAAGCTGCTTGGGCACGTCGGCTTGGGCGTCTTCAATCCTGGACAGCCCTTCCACGAGGTCCTGCTCGGTAATGAACTGCCGTCGAATCAGGTGGGCGGCCAGCCCGACGCGCGAATCCGCCCCGGCGGCGTAAACGAGGCTGCCAGCTTTGAAGAAAAAGCCCCAGGGGTTCTCCTCCTGGACTTCCAGCACGCCGCTCTTCCTGCTTGCCGAGAGGAAGAGGAGGACGTCGGAAAGCGACAGCACCGACAGGTCTCCTTCAAACTGCACGCCGTCTTCGCCGCTTCTTGAGAAGGCGCGTTCCTTGATCCGGCCCAACGACTGAAAAACGTGGTAAGCCTCCAGTATCTGCGGAAGCCTGCCGGATTCGAGGTCAACGTAGATGGGCGACAGGACGAGGCAGCCGGTGCGGACGTGGACGACCGCCTCCTTCGCCTTGCCAAATGTTTCCTCGACGATCTCCTTGGGGATGAGAACGGAGCCGTCGGCTTGTATGGGAAGAGATTTTCGCAAGGCCCCTCCACGAGTGAATGTACCCCGCGCCCCGTTTGGTTGTCAACAGGCACGGCGCGTGGCATTCGCGGCGCGGCCGAATGATGCCGATGGAGAAGTATGAGAAGACGAAGCTACGTGGCCCGCTTCTCCTCCCACCCGCGAACCATGTCAAACGCCTCGCGCGGGCTTCGCGCCCGCTGAAGTTCCCGGACCAGCCCTCGATCCAATACGATGCGGCTTGCGGCCGCCAGGAGCTGGAGCTGCTCCTCCGGGGCCTCCTCGGGCGATAGTATGAGGAAAACCAGCCTGATTAAAGCCACCGATCCAAGCACGCCCCCTCGGGTGATCCCGAGAGCCGCGCGCGATGAACCGAGGCTGGACAGGCGCGCATGGGGAAAGGCCGCCCCTTCGTTAAGAAACGTCGAGCCCTGCGCCTCGCGGGCCAAGACGGCGCGCAAGACGCTTTCCGGTTCGAGTCCGGAGCCCGCGCAGGCCGCTTCGACCAGGCGCCTCAAGATATCGTCGTGCCCCGCCGCGTCTTCCCAGATCAATATCCCGTCCAGCGAGAGGGCGCCGCTGAGCACGGCGCTGGCCATTTGGGGCTGGTTCTCTTCCGCGTCGCGCGGTGGCCGTCCGCCGCGCGTGTCCACAACCACGACGGTCGCGCCGTTGGAGGCCTGTATCACTTTCTGCACGACCGTCTTCTCGCCGGTGATCCGTCGGGAGAAAGGCAACGGGTGCGGCGTCCCTAGGATGACGTGCCCCACCCGGTATTCCTTGGCGAATTGAAGAACCGCTCCGGCGACGTCGGCGCTCTTGTAGGAGAAGACGAGCGCGCCCAGCTGTTTGGCCAGCGTCAGCGTGGAGGAGAGCGCGCGTTGGGTCTCGGCGTCTATCACTTCGGGCTCCTCGGACGGCGTCTGAACGTAGATGGCGTACCAGTTGCGGTTGAGGCGGCCCGCGAGCCGCGAGCCGTAGCGCAGGAGGGCTTCGCTGTTCGGCCCGCGAGAGCTGAGGCAGACGAGGACCTGGTCCGGCGCCGCCGAGCGCTCCTCGTCCCCTGGCTCCCTCCTCCTGGAGTCTATCTGTGCGGCCATTTCCCGAAGCGTCAGCTCCCTGAGCTGCTCAAGGTTGCGCGCCGTGAAAAAGTACCTGATCGCCGTCTCGACCCGGTCCATGGGATAGATCTTGCCCTCGCGAAGTCGCCTGTGGAGGTCCTCCGGCGTCACGTCCACGTTGACGATCTGGTCGGCCTCCATGATGACGCGGTCGGGCAGGCGCTCCCTGACGCGCACGCTCACGGCCTGTTCCACCGTCTCATAGAGGCTCTCGAGATGCTGGACGTTCAGAGTCGTTATGACGTGGATGCCGGCCGCCAGAAGCTCCTCCACGTCCTCGTACCTCTTGCCGTTCCTGCTCCCGGGCGCGTTGGTGTGCGCCAGCTCGTCAACGAGGGCCACTTGCGGATTTCTCTTGAGGACGGCGTCGAGGTCCATCTCTTCCAGGGAGACGCCCCGGTACCCCTGGACGGCCTTCGGGACCACCTCAAGGCCCTCGGCCATGCGGTTCGTATCGGGGCGCCCGTGGGGCTCCATGTAGCCGATGACGGCGTCTATTCCGTCGTCCTTCAGCCTGTGACCCTCTTCGAGCATTTTGTAGGTCTTGCCGACTCCGGCCGCGTAGCCGAGATAGATCTTCAGCTTGCCCCTTCTGGAGCGGCGGATGAGCCTCAAGAATGCGTCGGCCCGCTCTTCCTGCATGGCATTACCTCTGCCGGTCGAGCGCGAGGTTCAACGCCAGGACGTTGACCCTCGGCTCTCCCATGAAGCCCAGCGTGGGGGGCAGCGTGTTCTGGTTCACCAGCCGCTTGACCGCCTCCGCGGGAATGTGCCTCGCCGCCGCGACGCGGGGCGCCTGAAGCATGGCGTTTTCCGGGCTGATGTCCGGGTCGAGCCCGCTTCCCGAGGCCTCGACGGCGTCGGCTGGCACTTCGTATCCGGGCGGAAGGCCATTCTCCTCCCTGTAGGTCCTGGCGCGCGCGGCCACGTCGCCAACGAGTTCCCTGGACAGAGGTCCCAGGTTGCTTCCGCCCGAGGCCGTGGCGTCGTACCCCTTTCCGGCGCACGAAGGCCTGGAATGAAAGTAGGAAGGTCCTGAAAACTTCATCCCGATCAACTGCGAGCCAGCGATCTCGCCGTCGAGTTTAACCAAGGAACCTTTGCTCCTTGATGGAAAAAGTGCCCTCGCGAGCGACCAGACCGCGGCTGGGTAGAGGGCGCAGCAGAGGAACGCGAGAACGAACGTGGCGGCCGACGCCCTGGCTGTCTCTCGAATCAGGCTCTTCATCATTCTCGTCACCGCCCTTCTACGCGACGTGTAGCGCAGTTATGATGAGATCTATGGCCTTGATGCCCGCGAAGGGGATGAGGATCCCCCCGGCTCCGTACAGGGCCAGGTTTCGTCGCAGCAGCACTGGCGCCGACAGCGGCCTGAACTTGACGCCCCTGATCGCGAGCGGAATCAGCGCGACGATGACCAGCGCGTTGAAGATCACCGCCGAAAGCACGGCGCTTTCCGGGCTCCCGAGGCGCATGACGTTGAGGGGGGCGATGGCGGGAAAGGCGCCCATGAGCATCGCCGGCAGGATGGCGAAGTACTTCGCCACGTCGTTCGCTATGGAGAAAGTCGTCAGCGCGCCCCTGGTCATCAACATCTGCTTGCCCGTCTCGACGATTTCCAGGAGCTTGGTCGGGTTGCTGTCGAGGTCAACCATGTTGCCCGCCTCCTTGGCAGCCTGCGTACCGGTGTTCATCGCCACCCCCACGTCGGCCTGCGCCAGCGCCGGGGCGTCGTTCGTGCCGTCGCCCGTCATCGCCACGAGGCGCCCTTTCGTCTGCTCCTTGCGGATCAGGGCCAGCTTGTCCTCCGGCCGCGCTTCAGCCAGGAAGTCGTCCACGCCCGCCTCCCGCGCGATCGCCTCCGCCGTGAGCCTGTTGTCCCCGGTGATCATCACGGTCTTTATCCCCATCGCCCGGAACCTGTCGAACCTGTCCCGGAGGCCCCCCTTGACGATGTCTTTCAGGTGGACGACGCCCATCGCCCGTCCGTTTTCGGCCACCACGAGCGGCGTCCCTCCGGAGAGGGCGATCTCCTTCACCTGGGCTTCGACTTCCGCGGGAAGTCCGCCGCCCATGAGTGCCCTGACCGCCTCCGCCGACCCTTTCCGGATCGAGCGTCCATCGAGGTCCACGCCGCTCATCCGCGTCTGGGCCGTGAAGCCCGCGAAGCGCGCCTCCGGGAAATCCTTGAGGGAGCGCCCTCTGAGGCCGTGCTCTTTCGCAAGGACGACGATCGAGCGGCCCTCCGGCGTCTCGTCGGCTATCGAGGCCAGCTGGGCCGCCTCGCAGAGCTGGCCCATCGTCACGCCCGTCGCGGGGATGAACGCCACGGCCTGCCTGTCACCCAGCGTGATCGTGCCCGTCTTGTCGAGAAGGAGGACGTCCACGTCCCCCGCGGCCTCGACCGCCCTGCCGCTCATGGCGAGGACGTTCTTCTGCACCAGCCGGTCGATGCCGGCGATGCCGATCGCGGAGAGAAGCCCGCCGATAGTCGTCGGGATGAGGCACACCAAGAGGGCGACCAGCACCGCCACTGGGAAGTCCACGCCGGAGTAGGTGCCGAAGCACTTCAGGGTCGCGACGACCACGAGGAAGACGATGGTGAGAGCCGAGAGAAGAATGGTCAGGGCAATTTCGTTCGGCGTTTTGCGCCGCTTGGCCCCCTCGACCAGCCCGATCATGCGGTCGAGAAAGCTCTCGCCGGGGTCGGCGGTCACGACGACCTTGATCCAATCGGAGAGGACCTTCGTCCCCCCCGTCACCGAGCTTCGGTCGCCGCCGGCCTCCCTGAGGACCGGCGCCGACTCTCCGGTGATGGCCGATTCGTCCACCATTGCGACGCCCTCCACGATCTCGCCGTCCGCCGCGATGGTCTGGCCCGCTTCCACCAGGATGACGTTGCCTTTGCGAAGGTCCTCCGCCTTGATGGGCGCCCAGGTCCCATCCGGCCAGACTTGCTTGGCGATGGTCATCGTCCTGGTGCGCCGCAAGGCGTCCGCCTGCGCCTTTCCCCGGCCCTCGGCGACCGCCTCGGCGAAGTTCGCGAAGAGCACCGTGAACCAGAGCCAGGCGGCGATCTGGGCACTGAAGGCGACGTCCTTCGCCCCGCCGGTGAAAAGGGCCACGGTCGTGAGCGCCGCGCCGATCTCCGTCACGAACATGACAGGGTTCCTCGCCATGGCGCGCGGATGCATCTTCGCGAAGGAGGCCCATATGGCCGGAAGCAGAATGGACTTGTCCAGGAACGAAGCCTTGCGCCTTGCCATCGCGCCGCCTCACCCGAAAAGGGCCGTGGTGGCCCGCATTATGAAGTGCTCCACGATCGGTCCCAGGGAGAGCGCCGGCAAGAACGTCAGCGCCCCAACGATCAAGATGGTTGAGACCAGAAGTGCTCCGAAAGTGAAGCCGGAAAGCGGGAAGGTGCCGCCGCTCGCGGGCACGATTTTCTTGGCACCGAGGTTTCCCGCCAGCGCCATCACCGGAACGATGACGAGAAACCTGCCGGCGAGCATGGCGAGGCCCAGCGTCATGTTGTAAGCGAAACCGCCGCCGTTCAGCCCCGCGAAGGCACTGCCGTTGTTGCCGGCGCAGGAGGAGTAGGCGTAGAGAATCTCGGAGAGGCCGTGGGGGCCCGAGTTCCCGAGACCCGCGACGCCCCACTTGGAGAGCGCGGCGGCAGCCGCGAACCCGAGGGTCGCCAGAATCGTCGTGATGACGTAGAGGACGCAGAGCTTCACGTCATAGGCTTCTATCTTCTTTCCGAGGTACTCCGGCGTTCTTCCCACCATCAGCCCCGCCAGAAAGACGGCGACCACGACGAAGATGATCATCCCGTAAAGGCCCGAGCCCACGCCGCCGAAGACGACCTCGCCCAACTGGATGTTGACGAGCGGGACGAGGCCCCCAAGCGGGGTGAAGGAGTCGTGCATGGCGTTGACCGCTCCGCACGAGGCGTCGGTCGTCACGGTGGCGAAGAGCGCCGAGGAGGCGGCGCCGAAGCGGACCTCCTTGCCCTCCATGTTGCCCTGCCGTTGGCTCACGCCCAGCGCCGCCAACCTGGGATTGCCCGCCGCCTCGGCCCTCCAGCAGACGACGGCCGCCGCAAGAAAGAGGAAGGCCATGACTCCCCAGAGCGTCCACCCATGGCGCTTGTTCTTTACCGAGGCGCCGAAGTACCAGGTCAACCCGGCAGGAATGAGGAAGATGGAGAGCATTTCGATGAAATTGCTCAGGGGCGTGGGATTCTCGAAGGGATGGGCCGAGTTGGCATTGAAGAACCCTCCGCCGTTTGTGCCGAGCATCTTGATCGCCTCTTGGGAGGCGACGGGGCCTCTGGCGATGACCTGTCCCGCCTCGAAGCCGGCGGCTTTGACGTTCGCGCCGAAAGTCTCGGGCACGCCCTGCCAGACGAGGAGTATCCCGTAGACGAGGCTCAAGGGCAGCAGAAGGTAGAGCGTGACGCGGATGAGGTCCACCCAGAAATTTCCGATCGTCGCGGCCGCGTGGCGCGCGATTCCGCGCACTAGCGCCGCGGCGACGGCAACGCCCACGGCCGCGGAAGCAAAGTTCTGGAACGTCAGGGCCACCATCTGCGAAAAGTAGGAGAGGGTGGACTCGCCCGCGTAGTTCTGCCAGTTCGTATTCGAGGCGAAGCTGACGGCGGTGTTGAAGGCGAGGTGGCCGCTCATCGGGCCGAAGCCCTGCGGGTTGAGGGGCAGAAGATCCTGGTGCCTGAGAATGAGAAACGAGAAGGCGGTCCCGGCCGCGCTGAACGCCATCAGCGAGAAGGCGTACGCCTTCCAGCTCTGCTCGCTCGCCGGCTTGACTCCCATCGCGCGGTAAGCCAACCGCTCCACCGGCTTGAGAATCGGATCCAGGAAAGTCCTGCCCGCCGGATCGAGCACCCGCGCCAGAAAGAGGCCGGCCGGCTTAGTCATCGAGAGCAGCAGGCCGGTGAACACCGCGAGCTGAATCCATCCGAAGATCGTCATGGCATCCTCAAAAGCGCTCCGGCCTCGCAACGGAGTAAAGCAGGTAGCCGATGAGAACGGCGCAAGCCGCTCCCGCCAGAAGATTCATGATCATTCAGGTCTCCTTCCATTCGCGCGCCGTGCCGCCGTTTTTCGCAAGCGTGGGCTGGTTTGTTGTTCATGTCAGTTTGCTCCTACGGCATCAAAACTTCACCAGCAGGCCGAGAATGAACTGGCTCTCGGCCTTGGCCAGGTCGGGCTTCCATCCGGACACGAACGATCCCGGAGCGCCCTGGTTACCGCCGGGCGGCGTGATGCCGCCGGGACCGGAGAAATACGGCACGCTCGCCATGCGCCGGTTGAACTCCGCCCTGTACGTTATCCATTGGCTGGGCATGTAATCGAAGGTGAGGGAGCAATCCCACGCCCGGAATGGGTCGCCGGGGTTGGTCGTGAAGTAGCGCGTTCCGGAAGCGGCCGTCGCCCCATTGATGGAGGGCAGAAGAACAAGGTAGCGGCCGGGGTTGTCAATGGCTCCGCCGCCGACGGTCACGGCAAGTTTGTCCTCGTCGAACCAGAAACGGTTGTAGAGCATGAAGCCGAGGAAATGCTGCGAAGGCGTGGCTGGCGTTCCGCCAGACCAGGTCACGCCTCCTCCGTTTTCCGCGCCCACGTCCACCGTGAGAGAAAAGGCCATTTTGTCCAACGAATGATCCGGCCTGTCGTAATACTTCACCTCGACGCTGTTGTCGGTATGCACGCGGACCCGGCCCGGATTGTTGGGCGTGTCGCGGCCCCAGTAGTTGTTGCTGATGAGGCAGAGCGACCCGTTGGGCGTCCACTTCACCTCGAACCCAAGGCCGGGCGAGGAGTTGAACATGCCGTACGACTGCCATCCGTTGATCAGCCAGAGTTCCACCTTCAGCTTCTCGGTGGGAAATATCTGCACGCGTACGCCGTTGAAGAACCACGGCGTGTTCGCCGAGACGTAGGAGGGCTGGTAAGCCCAGTTGTCGTACTGGTAATAGCTGAAGAGCCCGACGTAGGACATAAAGATGCCCGCGTCCACGTTGATTCCGTCGAGCTTGTCAAAATGATACCCGCCGTACGCTTCGGAGATGTAGCGGTAGGCGGAATTCAAATCCCACTGGCCTCTGGAGGGGCTCGCGTCGTTGCGCGGCGTCATCGTGGAGTACATTCCGAACTGGGTCATCACCCTGCCGCGAACGTTGTTCCAGTGGAAGTCGCCGCCGATGCCAAGTTGCTGGACCTGAAATTCATCCGAGCGCCCCGTCTCGCACGACCCGACAAGCGAATGGTCCTGCGGGTGGTTCTCGTTGTAGACGTAATTGGCGTCAAGGCGAAATTCTCCCGTGAAGTATCTCGTGTCAAGGATGGAACTGTTTTGCCGGCAATTGCCGTTGAGCCAACTGAAATCTGCGAAGGCAAATGGATCGGACCTTTTCGGCTCTGTCGCTCCCGCCGCCGCGACCGATGCTTGCGACGTGGCGGTGGTTGGCGCGGTCGCGGCTGCCTGCACCCGCGGGCGTTGGGATGCCGTGGTCTCCAGGTCCGCTATCCTCTTTTGAAGCGATTGGACAAGGATATCCTCTTTCTGGATATCGTCCTGCGCTTTCTTGATCCGCTCGCTCTGCTGCTCTAGCGCCTGAAGGGCCGCCTTGAGCTGCCGGCTGAGATCTTCGACCGGCGCGCCATCTGCCGAGGAGGGTGCCGGCGGTTCCACCGATTGAGCCCGGACGATGGCGCCGCCGAACAAAAGCAGCGCGAGCGCCGCCGCCAGCACGCGCAACCGCGCGCTGCAAAGTGGGCCTAACGATGGCGCCCGCGTGCTCTCTGTTTTGACGGCATCTTCGTGCCGAAGCGCACTCCTTTTCATTTCAGCCTCTCGCACCAGCGCGTGAACTGCGCGCAAGCGACGAAGAAAATCAGGATCAGAGAGATGTACAGAATGTCGGTGAAGACTCGCGCCATCAATGTTCCTCCCTCGTTGAAACCGGAAGGGTAAACGAAAACGTGCTCCCCTCGCCCTGCCTGCTCTCGGCTTGCACGCTCCCGTGGTGGGCTTCGACTACTTCCTTTACGATGGCCAGGCCCAGGCCGGAACCGGCCTCGCCGTCTCCCTGCGGCCGGTAGAATGCCTCGAAGACCCTGGGAAGCGCTTCGGGAGCGATGCCCTTCCCCGTGTCGCTGACCAGGAACCGGACCTTGTCCCCATCGAGCCGCGCAGAGACCTTGACGCTTCCGCCCGGAGCGGTGTACTTGAGCGCGTTGGCGAGCAGATTGCCGAAGACGTGCTTGATTCGCGCCGCGTCCGCGTTCACGTCCGGTAGGTCCGGCGGAATATCCGACTCCAGTTTCACCCCCCGGTCCATGGCCGCGGAGCGGAAAGGCTCCATCGCCTCCTCGGCGAGCTCCTCCGGGCGGGCCGGCGTCAACTCCACTGAAGAGCGGCCTGATTGAAGGCGGCTCATGTCCAAAAGTTCCTCAAGCATGACGTGGAGGCGGTCGCCGTCCTCCCGCGCCGCAAGGAGCAGGTCTATCTGCCTGTGGTTGAGCGGGCCGACCTTTTCCTCCAGAAGGAGGTGCAGCGCCATCCTCACCGATGTGAGGGGTGTCCTGAGCTGGTGGGACACCGTGGCGATGACGCCACGCTTCATCTCCTCCTGCTGGCGCCACTGGGTCACGTCTTCGATGACCAGAAGGACCCCGGACGGCCTGCGGTCAGGCCCTGGAATGGGGACCGCCTTGGGCCTGAAGAACCTCTCCTCGCCCCGGACGAAGTGCTGAATGGGTTCGTCGCGCCAGGAACCGGGGCGCTCCTCTTTTAGGGCGCTTTCAAAAAGCTCCGCCAGGGCTTTCGGCTCGGCCTTCAGGATGCTGGCTCCCGGCTTAAGCAGGAACGTCTCGGCCGCGGCGTTCGACGCCACGTCGACGTTGCCGGAGAGGTCGAGCACGGCCACCGCTTCGGGGAGATTCATCAGCGCCTGCTGAGTGGCCCTCTGAACCCTCGCGAGACGGGCTTCGCCGGTGCGCCTTGCCTCCCGGAGGTTCTCCGCCATGACGTTGAACGACTCGGAAAGCTTGCCGATTTCGTCCTGCGAACGCCTGGTTATTACGAGGTCGAGGTTCCCCTTCGCGATCTCGGCGGCCGACTTGGTCAGCGCCTCGACCGGCTTCAGAACCCAGCGTCCGGCCAGGACGACAAAGCCAACGCCCGCCGCCAGCGCGGCTATCAGCAGGAAGATCATCTCGCGTTTCGCCGACGCCGCCTCACTCCTGGCTCGGCCGTCGGCCTGGCTCATGTTTTTCTGGTTCATCGCCGATATTTCCTTCGCGGTGGCTGCGATCTCTTCCGACAGCGGCCTGAGGCGACTCGCGTAGGCCTGTCGCATTCCGGAGGCGGGCGGAGCGATGGCCAGGGTGGTGCCGACCTCGCGGATGTAGGCATGGTAAAGGTCCGCGAGCTTCCGAGCGAGATCGCCCTCTCCGGGAAGAGTGATGTTGCTGAGCTCAACCGACATCGCCTCCGAGAACGCCTGGGCGTTTGCCGCCACGGCGGCCCGTCCATCCGTGTCGGAGCCGGCCATGACCAGAAGCACGCCGCGGTCTATGTTGGAGAGCGCCTCCTCCATTTTCGTGCAGGCGAGAACGCTCTGGTAATTCTCCCTCAAGATGAGGTCAATCGAGCCCCCGAGCTTGGAAAGCTCGCTGATGTTCATCATGTCCTGCAAGAGGATCAGGAGAAGAAAACTGCCCAACCCGATCGTGAGGCGCCGCCGCAGTCCGAACATCGCCCACCTCCGTGGGGATATCCTTTTGCAACGGGCGTGCCTAAGGCGGGGGGGAGCGCAAACCTCGTCACGCCTTGATCCGCGTTCCGTGAGATGTCACTTCGCCTTGCGGAATTCAAGGCCGGGATGGCGAAGGGATTGAACAATGCAAGATGGATGGCTATGGGCGGAACGCGCTGTTCGCGAGAGAAGACGGCGAAGGGTTTCTCGTCCCTTTTCTGCCGGAGGCCATTCGCTCAGGCCGGCGGGGCTTCAAATCCCAAACTGCTTCCGCTTTCTCCAAAGCGTCGCCTGGTCTATTCCGAGCACCTCCGCTGCCTCTTGCAGGGAGCGGGACGAGGCGAGCACCCGCCGGATGTGGAGCTCTTCCAGCTCCTGAAGGGATATCCTGTCGCCGATCGCTGCCGCGGGTGGCGGGGTTGCTCCCGGAAGCAGTTCGGGGCCCACGAGCTCCGACTTGCACAAGATGGCGGCGCGCTCGATGACGTTCCTCAGCTCCCTGAGGTTTCCCTGCCAGGCCCCGCTGCGCAAGGCTTCCTCGCCTTGGGGCGTGAAGCCCTTCAGCGTCTTGTGGTTCGCCCTTCCGAAGAAGGCGAGGTAGCGCCCGGCCAGCGGGACGATGTCCTCGCGCCTCTCGCGCAGGGGCGGCAGGGCGATCTGTATGACGTTGAGCCTGTAGTAGAGGTCCTCTCTGAAGCGCTTCTCCTTGAGCGCCAGATCGAGGTCTGCCCCGGTGGCCGCCAGGACGCGGACGTCGGCGCGCCTCGTGACGGTCTCCCCCAGGCGCTCGTACTCCTTCTCCTGCAGGAGTCTCAGGAGCTTCGGCTGGATGACCAGCGGCATGTCCCCTATCTCGTCAAGGAAGAGGGTGCCCCCGTCGCAGGCCGCGATACGGCCGGGATTGTCCTTCACGGCGCCGGTGAAGGCCCCCCTCGCGTGGCCGAAGAGCTCGCTCTCCAGAAGGTCCGGGGTAAGCGAGGGGCACGAGACGGTGCAAAAGGGCCGCGCGGCTCGCTGGCTCCAGGCGTGAATGGCCCTGGCGAGGACCGTCTTGCCGGTCCCGCTCTCTCCCCGTACCATTATCGCGGCATCGGTTGCGGCCACCTCTTTTGCAAGCTCGTAAGCATGACGAACCGCCGGACAGGCGCTTTCAAAGTCGGCCTCTTGGCTTGCGCCTTTCAGCGCGTCTCCCAGCGCCTCGATGCGTTGCTCAAGCGATCTAAGCTCTGAAACCTTTTCGAGGGCTAGCTTGACCTGGGCTGGGGCGAAGGGCTTGGGAAGGTAGTCCGACGCCCCTCGCCTGATCGCCTCCACAGCCGTCTCAAATGAGGCGTAGGCGGTAATGATTATGATCTTCAGCCACGGGGCTCTCGAAAGGAGCTCAGGAATCAGATCCAGGCCGCTGGACGTGCCCAGGCGGATGTCCAAGAAGGCGACGTCAAAAGACCGCCTTTCCGTCTCCTCCATGGCATCGCGGGTATTGCCCACGGAGGCGACCACGTGGCCTTCGGCTTCGAGGCACAACGCGAGCGTCTTTCTTACATTGGCCTCGTCATCAACGATCAAAACTCTCAAAGGACGCGTCGTCATCTTCGCGCCACCACCCGCGGCCGCTTCAATATTATACACCGCCCCAGGGAACGTCCAATCCGCCCGGTCCCCCCCTTGACAAGGAGGCTTTCTAATCTTATATTGGCCTCGGGGTAAAGAGGCGGGGCGCCATTTTGGATGGAGGCGTCCCATAGTTGGCAAGTTCGTTTCACGGTTAACGCCCGGCCCGATCGCCAGCCGTTTTGCCGGCGGCGGGGCGCCCTTTCAACTATCCGATCAAGCCAACCAGAGCAAGTGTTTTGGGGCGGGTTCGTACTGCGGGGGACACGCGCTCGCGGAGCCGGTCCCTTGCGAACTAGCTCTGAATGCGAGTCCAACGCATAACGATATCAAGGATAAAGAAGGCGCGGCGTGGCTTGGCCTCCATCGTGTAGTCCAGTGGGCGGTACTGGGGGCGGCCATCGTATCTTTTTTTCTGCTCGGCCTCTTCGGACGGGTGGTTCCGGTCGCCAAATCGGGCGGCTCCTCGAGACAGCAGGCCCATCACCTCTCCCGCCAATCGCCGCCGGGGGACGGTGGCGCCTCCTTTGCGCGCCATTCCTCGCGCCAGTTGGCACTCGCCACTGATGACGACGATGACGGAGGCGACGACGGAACGAAATTCGACGGCCAAAGTGTGGTGGACTTTCTGGGCGAGGTTCCTGTTTCCGTCACCAATGTCATATCGGCGCCCGCCTCGCCCGATTATTACGCGCCAATACATTACTCGCTCTTCGGCCCTAGCCTCCGCAAGCAAATTTACAAAAAGTCCCGCATATAAATAAATCAACAACCAGGTTGAGTTCAGCCCGCAGCGCTAGGCTGGCGGCGAGGCTTGTGCCATCGCGACATGGCCGCAGCTGCCGGCCTCCATAAGGCGGGATGACGCTTCCAGCCACCTCGGACAACGTGAAAGGAGGTGATGGGCTTCACGGAAGGCAAAGAGAGGCGTTTGACGCATCGAGTTATCAGAGCAGTTGATTGAGAGGTCATGGAGGAGAAGTTATGAGAAGAAGATGGAAGTTGAGCTTCTTGTTTTTGCTCTGCGCCACGCTGTTTATGGTTGCCGCTTCGGCTCAGACCACCGGCGGCAATTTGCAGGGAAAAGTCACCGATGCTTCCAACCAGCCGGTGATAGGCGCGACCATAAAAGTGACCGGCCCGGCCGTTCAGGGTTTCCTCGGCGCGGCCACCGATGTCAACGG
>JBBINO010000022.1:0-32725 GCA_037443845.1 Acidobacteriota bacterium | reverse complement strand
GTACTGCTCGCCCGGCGCCACGCGCGCGGCCGCGCCCTATTTTAGGATAGGCTCTAAGCCTTTGTGGCGGATGCTTCAGTCTTCGCGCTGGCTCAATCGGCCGCGTGGGCGGTTTCGATGGCGGCTTCTTCGGCGGAGGCCTCGGCTCGTCCGGCTTTGACGTCAACGCGGGCGAAAAGAACAATGCCGGCGATAAAGAAGAGGACGAGCGAGAAGATCGAGGAGCGCGGGCTGCCGGTCCACGTTCCCACCAGGCCGTAAAGAAGGGGGCCGAGGACGCCGGCGAATTTTTCCGCCAGGCCGTAGATGCCGAAGAACTCGCCCGATTTCGCCTTGGGAAGCATTGCCGCGTAGACCCCGCGGCTCAGCGCCTGCGTGCCTCCCTGCACCGAGCCCACCATCCAGCCGAGCATGAAAAATTCAGCGGGCGTTTTCAGGAACATTCCCCATACGGGGATGACGGAATAGATGCACAGCCCCAGGATTACGGCCCGTTTGGCGTCGAGCTTTGAGGCTAGCGGCCGGCAGAGCTTTTTTCCGATGAGGAGAGACAGCACGAGCCCAACGGCCTGGTTAACTCCTATCCAGGCAAAGCCTCTCGCGATGCCGACCGTTCCGCTCGTGTTGGCGTAAGCTCCCATCAACGGGAAGGTCACGGCCGTCCAGAGGATCATGGAGAGGAAGAAACCGCGCCATCTGCTGGAATCGTCCGGGATGCGGCCGTACGCAAGGGCGTAGGGGAAGGCAACGAACTGTGTCATCAGGAGCATCGCTATAAGGACGCCGGTGTCGAGCCCGAGCGCCGCGCCGTAGGCCGTCGCCAGCAGGATGATCGCGCCGATGCCTTCCATGTAGAACCAGTAGGCCACGAGCATCTTGAAAAGCTCGCGGTAGCGCCTGATGTCGTGGAGCGTGTGGCCGAGCCTCGTCACTGCGTCGCGAAGCGGGCCTCTGCCCCCGCCCTTGAGCGGCGTGGCCTCGGGCTCGCCGATGCCCACCGCCAGCGGCATGGAGAAGACGATCCACCATAACCCGACGGAGAGAAAAGCGAGGCGGGCGGCGAGCCCGTGGCTGATGCCAAAACTGGGCGCAAAAAAATAGAGGGCGGCGTTGAGCGCCAGAAGAAGTCCTCCTCCCGCGTACCCCATCGCATAGCCGAGGCTCGAAGCCCTGTCCAGGTCGCCGGGCCTGGCGACGTGGGGCAGAAGGCTGGAATTGAGCCCCAGCGCCACGTTCATGGCGATCTGGGTCAGGAAGTAGAGCATGAGCCCAACGGGCCAGTTGCCCGCCCGCACCACGACCATCATCGAGGCCAAAAGCCCTCCGAGCCCCGTCGTCCAGAGAAGCATCCGCTTCCTCTTTCCGGTGATGTCGGCGTAGGTTCCAATTAGCGGGGAGAGGAGCGCCGCGCAGAGGAGCGCTCCTGACACGGTGAAGGCGAAGACGTTCGACGCTGCTTCCCTAGCGGACGAGGCGGCCGCCGGGTCGCCCGCCGACTGGCCCGCCGCGATAAAGGCCGGCGCCGCTATCGCTATGAAGTACGGCGGAAAAAACGTCGAGGCAGTCGTCGTGATGTAGGCGTGGTTGGCCCAGTCGTAGAATGACCAGGCGCGGATTCTTCGATTGTACTGCCTCTGTGCTTGCCTTGAATCCATCGGCCCCCTTTGTGGTTCGTCCACTATCCGCTCCCCCAAGGGAGGCATCCCCGCTCCATTATACATGAGAGGCCCGGCGTGATAACCTTTTCATGGCGGGAGGTGCGTTTGAGAAGACTTTATCCTTTTCTGGCCGGCCTGTTCCTTTTGGCTGGCGCTGCGTCATGGGCGGACACTTACGACGGCCACGCTCTCGCCGCCATCACCGCTTCGAGCCCCGAACAGGTGAAGCTCCTTTACGACTTGCACGTTGACATCACGGGCCGAAAGGGCGACATTTTCAAGGCGCTTCTCACGAATGACCAGCTCTGCGACTTGCAGGAGAAGGGGCTTCGGGTTGATCTCCTTCAGTCCGAGATGGACGAGGACAGAAGGCTTTGGCGCGAGGCGGACGATGCGTCGAAGGCACTCGCCGCTGCAAGCTACTACACCGCGTCGAAGTTCAATACCGTCAATCCGCCCGCGGGCAGCTTGATGGAACACCTCCTCCAGCTTTACAACGCCCATCCCGGCGTCTGCCGCCTCTACAACCTAGGCGCGAGCCAGGATGGCAACTACAACGTCATCGCGATGAAGGTGTCCAAGAACCCCGACGTGGTCGAAGCCGAGCCAAAGATCCGCATTTACGGAAACATCCACGGCGACGAGAAGATCGGCTGCATGGTGGCCTGCGACGTCCTGGACACGATTCTGGCTGGGTACGCCGCCAACCCGCAGGACGCCACCGCCAAGAAACTGGTGGACGAGTCCGAGATGTGGTTCATTCCGATGGGCAACCCGTGGGGAAACGCCAACAACTCGCGCTACAACAGCCGCAACGTGGACCTGAACAGGAACTTCTGGGGGCCGGCGGGAAGCGGCGACGGCTACCCTTCCGCCGCGCCATGGACCGAAAAGGAGACTCAGGCCATCCGCGACCTGACCGAAGCGGCCACGGCCGACCATTCGAAGAAGCGATTTGCCGTCTCGATCTCGTTCCACTCCGGAGACGAGTGCTTTAATTCGATCTGGAACTACACGACCGCCGCGCCTTTGGACGAGCCGGTCTTCTGGGCGTCGAGGACGCCAGGCACGGGGTGCAGCGACCAGAACGGCTGTTTGACGCTGGCCCCGCACGGGCTGGCGCAGGCTTACAAGGACGGATGCACGCAGCCCGGATTCTGGTTCACCGAGGGCGGGGACTGGTACGTCACCAACGGCGACACGAACGACTGGGCTTACGGAGAATGGAGCGACCTCGACACGACCGTCGAGCTGGACTCGATCAAAACGCCGTCCACGTCGCAGATAGCGACGGACTGCGCTTACCACCGGCAGGCGGTCCTCAACTACATGCTGAAGGCATTTCAGGGAATTCACGGCGTGATGACCGACGTGGCGAGCGGTGCCCCGATGGATGGGAAAGTGGCGGTGACGGCGACGGCCTCTCCGGCCGTAGCGGTGCCTCACGACTATCCGGCGATTTACACGGACCCGGTTGCTGGAGACTTTCACCGCGTGCTTCAGCCGGGAACCTACACCGTCACCTGCACAGCATCCGGTTACGCCCCCACGGTGGTCGCGGGAGTGACCGTGAGCCCGGACGCGAAGACCGTCTGCAACTGCCCGATGAGCACGACGAAGCTTGCCTACAGCTCTTCAACCATGGCCGACGTTTGCAGCGGCACCGGTTCCGGCGGAGACGGAGTGCTCGATCCCGGAGAATCCGCCATTCTCCAAGTGACGCTGGCCAACACCGGACCGGCCGGGGCGACGAACGTCAGCGCGTGGCTTTCGGCTTCGACGCCAGGAATCACCGTGACCCAGGCTACGGCTGCATTTCCGTCCGTGGCCGGAAATGGGACGGCGTCTAGCTACGCCCCACACTTCCAGTTTCATGTTGACACGGGCGTCGCCTGCGGCACCGTGATCTCCTTCTCGCTCCACGCCGCGTGCGACCAGGGCGCGTGGGACAGCTCTTTCACCGTGACGGTGGGAAGCGTCTCTCCCGGCGGAACGGCCACGGCTTACAGCGAGCCATTCTCAACCGTTTCGCCACCGTCGCTTCCGTCAGGTTGGACTACACTGGTGGCGTCGGGCGCGGCGTGGGCAACGAATGCCTCCGGGTGCAGCGGCAACGGGCTGAGGTATCCCGGCAATTCGGCGGCGGCCGACTCGTGGGCGTTTACGCCAGCCATCCACCTCACCGCCGGCGTGACCTACACGCTAGCCTTCAACCAGAAAGTGGGCGGCGCTTCTTACCCGCAGAAGCTGACGGTCACCGCGGGGACTTCAGCGGCGCCGTCCAGCCAGACGATCTCCATCTATTCCAACACGAACCTGACAAACACCGCCTGCGCGGCGCGAAACGGCAGTTTCACCGTGCCGGGCACCGGCACCTACTACCTCGGCTTCCAGTGCACGAGCGCCGGCGGCTCCGGGTCAAACCGGACCCTGACCGTGGATGACGTAGCGTTGACCTACGTGGCTCAGCCCACGTGCACGTCTCACGCCTGCGCGCCGGTTGCGCCCCCAGGCGAAGTGGCGCCCGGCGGCTCTCTAGCCGCCTCGCAGCAGTGGAGCAGCAAGACGACGATGGAATGGCCCGCATTGTCCGAAGCTAACGGCTACAACCTTTATCGCGGGTCGTTGGCGGAGCTGCCTAACTTGACATCAGGCGGGACGGATTCATGCCTCAGACAATCGGGCTCGGCCACTACCGCGACGCTCTCCGAAAATCCTTCCGCCGCCGGCGGCCTCTACTGGTACATCGTGACAGGCGTCAACGGCGGAGGCGAAGGAACGGCCGGCGACGCGACGTCCGGCCCGAGGCAGGTCACCAGCGGCGGTCTCTGCCAATGAAGAATGAGGAGGCTCGCGCCTCCTCATTCAAACCAGACCACAAGCCAGTCAAGCGACTAAGCGCTCACGGCGTGCCGCACGTGGCGCTCGTCGAGCGCACCGTCATGCCGCATACGTTGCTGGGGCCGCTTCCGCGTTCGGTTCCCGAGGATGTGGTCCCCCATGATCCTTCCATGTTCGCGCCGTCGTCCCCGACGACCAGGAACCACAGAAAGTGCTTGCTGTCGGACGATGGGCTCGGTATGCCGCTCCACGTCGTGCTTCCCGAGGTGCCCAGGCCGCAGACTCCTCCCGACACCGTCCAGCTCGGAAGCGTGCTGCCATAGCCGTAAATGAGGTGGTACCCGCTGTTGGCGCAGTTCGTCGCGTCCCACGTTATCGTCGCGCTCGCGCCGTTGTCGGAGCTCGACGCCCTTAGCGGCGCCACGCTGAAAGGCACCTTGAAGACGCTTCCCGAGTTGAAGGTGAAAACGTCCGAGGATGAAGCCGCGCTGGTTCCATAGAGAATGGTCACTTTGACATCAACCGGACCGGAGCCGTGGGCCGGGCTTACGGCGGTTATCTGCGTGTCCGAATTCACCGTGAAGCCAGCCGCCGGGGAGGCGCCGAAGTTAACAGCGAGCGCCCCCGTGAAGCCGGCTCCCGTTATCGTGACCGTCGTCCCGCCGGTTGCCGGGCCCGAAGCGGGCGAGACGGAAGTGACGCTAGGCGCGACCTGGGTAAGCGAATAGACGCCGCCATCGGTGCCAGCGTAAACGGTCGCCCTGTTTGTAGGATCGAGCGCCACGACCTCCACCATCGTGTTGCCGAGGCCTGAATTCATCCCGAACCACGATGCGCCGTCGTCGATGCTCTTGTAAACGCCGGTCGGACTGTACTGGCACCCGGTGATGCCGATGTACAGTGTCCCGGGGACAACCGGGTCCAGCGCGACGCCGCGCACTCCAAGGCACGAGAGCCCCGAGTGGAGAGCCGTCCAGCTCGAACCGGCGTTCGAGCTCTTGATAAGCCCGTTGGTGTTGCCGTACGATGCCGCGTAAACCCAATTGCTGTTGAAAGGGGCGACCGCTATAGAGTAGATGCCGGAATCGGGCCCGCTGTAGACTGAGGTCCAAGTGGAGCCGGCGTTGACCGTCTTGTATATCTGGTCGCTGTCCTGCCTTCCGGCGTAAAGCGTTCCAGCGTGAGCCTTGTCGAAGGCAACACAGCCCCAGTTGGCGCCGGCCGGAAGGGTCGTCCCGCTCACGTCCGACCAGGTAGTGCCGCCGTTCGTGGTCTTGAAAAAGCCGTTGCCGTTGGTTCCCGCGTAAAGGATGGAAGCGTCGTTCGGGTCCTGTCCCACGCAGAGGATATTCGGGAGAAACGCACCGTTGTTGATGTTGTTCCAGGTCGTCCCTCCGTCCGTGCTCACGTTGACGCCGGAGCCCCACACGGACGCATAGAGCCGGGTTGGCGTGGTGCTATCGTCCGCAATTATAGACTGTACGCTGCTGCCAGCGAACGCGATCCTTGTCCAATTACTTCCGCCGTCCGTGCTCTTGTAGATGCCATCGGTGCTTCCGGCATACAGGTGAGACGGGGCTACCGGATCAACGGTGACTTCATTAATCTTCAAATGTGATCCGAGCCCGGTGTTTTGGGCAGCCCACGTCGTGCCACTGTCGGTGGTTGAGTAAACCCCGCCGTTCGTGGTACCGACGTGTAGCGCCCCGCTTGTCGTTGGGTTCGGCGCGATGGCATACACCCTGGTACCTGGCAATCCCGCGCTAATGGAGGGCCACGTTGTACCGCCGTCACTGCTCTTCCAAAGCCCCCCCGAACCATTGGCCGCGTAAACCGCGCCGTATGGATCGGCGATAATAGTAGCTAGGTTCTGGCCCGCAAGGCCCGCGGCGCTCCAGCTCGCGCCTCCGTTGGAACTCATATACACCCCGCTCTGTGTTCCAGCGTAGAGTTTGCCGGTGCCGAAGTCCATGGTTAGCCCCTGGACGGATAGGTTTCCAAGACCGGTGTTGGCCGCGTTCCAGGTGCCAGCCCCGTCAGTGCTCTTGAAGACGCCCCCGCCGGAAGTGGCCGCGTAAAGGGTAAGATGGCTGGCAGGGTCTAGTACTAGGATGGTCACGCTCTTGTTCGTGAGACCACTAGCCGCCAGATCCCACGTGCTCCCGCTGTTTGTGCTCTTGTAAACCCCGTTGCCATTTGATCCGCCATAGAGCGTTGTGGGGGTGACGGGATCAATCACGATGCTCTTGATATAGGCCGATGGCCCGCCAAAGCCCGTCCAGCTCGTGCCGCCGTCGGTGCTCTTCGCGACGCCGTACCACGCGGCGTACACGATGTTCGAGTTGGTGGGATCTACCGCGATGGCGCCGACGGAGTTGTAGGCGGGCACCGCGAGGGAGAGCTGGCTCCAGTGGGCGCCTCCGTCCGCCGTCTTGAATAGCGGCCCGTATAGTAGGCTGGCGTACAAGACGGCGGCTGAACTGGGGTCCGTCGCCATGCTTACGATTGTCAGGCCACCAACAGGCCCGCCGCTCGTCCATACGTTGGTGCCAGCCAAGGCGGCTACGCCGAGTAACAGAGACACAAATGAGGTGAGAATCACCACCAAACTTCCACACTTGATCCGGCCCATTTCCCTTTTCATCTCTTCCCCTTTCTCATCATCGCGGAGGGAATCCATGTCCCGCCGGTCCTCGTTCTATCAGAAATGGCCACGGCACACAAGGCCGCCTCTCGGCTTTCGGCGAAGGCCGGCCCGCGGCCCGCCTTCAAAACTTATGCTTACTTTGAACTACCCGGGCGAAATGTGTAGAAGTGCGGCTCCCATTGAGCCTTGGCAATCACGGCCATGAGGTGCGAATCGCTTAGATGGCGGCCAAGGCCGGAATCGCGAGCCTCCTTGGCCACGGCCAGCGCGACTTCAAAAGAGACCTTACGGATGTCCTTCATTTCCGGCAGGAGGAGGCCGCGGTTCATCTGCTCCTCCGTGACCATGGCGGAGAGTGCCTTGCTAGTGCTGATGAACATCTCGTTGGTGAGCTTGCTGGCCTGCCCGACGAGCGACCCGAGCCCGGCGCCGGGGAAGACGTATAGGTTGTTGCATTGGGAGAACGAAATCTCTCGGCCCTCCCACGATACCGGCTTGAAGGGGCTGCCCGTCGCGACCAGCGCCCGCCCGTTCGTTGCCTGCAGAGCCTCCTCGGGCGTGCATTCGCTCTTGGCCGTCGGGTTTGACAGGACAAGGATCATCGGGCGTTCGCTGTTCTTTCCCATCTGTTCGAGTATCTGGCGGCTGAATAGGCCGCGCTTCGCGGTGACGCCGACTAGCACGGTGGCCTTGGCGTTCGCGACGACGTCCTCCAGCGTGATCGCCCCGTCGCGAGCCAGCTTCCAGCCCGACACGGCGGAACGCGGCTGAGCGTACAGCTTCTGCTGGTCCTCGAGGTTGGGGCTATCCTCCATCAATAGCCCCGGCTGGTCCACCGCGTAGATGTGGCGGCACGCCTCTTCCTTGGACAGCCCCTCCTCCATGAGTATTGCCCTGATGCTGTCGGCGATTCCGGTTCCAGCCTGCCCCAGGCCGACGATGACGAAACGCTGGTCGCTGAAGCGCTCCTTCTTTATGCGCATCGCCGTGAGAAGCGCCGCGCAGGCCGTCGCGCCGGTCCCCTGGATGTCGTCGTCAAAGGAGAGGATGCGCTCTCGGTAGCGTTCGAGCAGCTTGAAAGCCTTGTGCTTGGCGAAGTCCTCCCATTGCAGGAGCACGCCGGGGAAATTGCGCTTGACGCCGATGACGAAGCGCTCGACGAAGTCGAAATAGTCCTGCCCCTCAAGGCGCGGGTGCGGGTAGCCCATGTAGAGCGGGTCTTTAAGAAGCCTCTCGTTGTTGGTGCCCACGTCAATGCAGACTGGCAGGCAGCAGGCGGGATGAAGCCCGCCAGCCGCGACGTAGAGGCTGACCTTCCCGACCGGAATGCCCATGCCGTCAACGCCCAAATCACCCAGGCCAAGGATCCTCTCGCCGTCGGTGACGACGATCAGCTTCACCTCGGGCATCGGAATGTTCTGGAAGATGTCATCAATACGGGTTATGTTCGCCGGGCTGATGTAAACGCCCCTGGGGCGCCTCATGATGTGGCTCATCATCAGGCAGGCCTGGCCCACCGTGGGCGTGTAGACGATGGGGACCATTTCGTTGAGGTTCTCGGTGAGCAGGCGGTAGAAGAGGGTCTCGTTCCGGTTCAGAAGCCCGAGGAGAAAAATGTACCTCTCCAGGTCGTCGGGCTTTCGCTGGTAGCTCTCCAGCGCTCTCCTGACCTGGCCTTCGATCGTGGATACGCCTATGGGGATCAGGCCGGTAAGGCCGAGCTCCGCCCTCTCCTCCCACGTGAAGGCCGACCCCTTGTTGAGAAGCGGGTCGGCGAGGATGCTCGATCCGCGGACATATACTTCGTAATATTCCTCTCCCGTCAAAGGGTCTATCTTGAAAGCGTAACTTTTCATGGCGTTCCTCCCTTGATAGTGGCCGTTCGGTGGCTGAATCCCGCCCTCCGGCCGGTATCGCCGGGGGCTTGCCCAAGGGGCGGTATTGTAGGGCCGATCGGGCCAAATTGCCAGGACGGGGCGACACTTCCCCGCCGGTGGGTTATTTCGCTACTCCCCGTAACGCGAGACCTTCACTATGTGGTTTTTGCCGTCCACCAAAACCACGATTGGATGGAGCTTCGCGGCTTCCCGCTCGTCCATCATCGCGTAAGCCGCCAGTATGACGATGTCGCCTTTTCGCGCATGGTGGGCGGCCGCGCCGTTTATGCAGACCGTGCCGGACCCCTTTTCGGCCGGAAGAATGTAGGTCCGAAGCCTCGATCCGTTCGTCACGTTGTAAATTTCGACCGATTCATAGGGGAGCATTCCCGACGCTTCGAGAAGCCCGCTGTCAATCGTGACGGAACCCTCGTAGTCGAGGTTCGCGTCGGTGACGGTGGCGCGGTGTATCTTACCCTTGAGCATCGTGAGTAGCATTGTCGCGGCTCCTTATGACTCTTGACCGCGCCAGGCGTCGAGCACGACGTTGTCAATCAGGCGGGTCTTCCCGAAAAAGACGGCGAGGGCCAATAACGCCGGGCGAGTGACCGGCCCGTGAAGAGGCGACAGCGTCTCGTCGTCAACCAACTCGACGTAGTCGGGGCGCGCGAGCGGCGCGGAGGCGATCACTTCCCTCGCCATCGAGACGATCTTGGATGCGTCCCGCTCCCCGCCGCCGAAAAGCTTGCTGGCCTCCCTAAGCGAGCGCGACAGGACTACCGCCTGCTCTCGTTCCTCCGGGCCGAGGTAGACGTTCCGGCTGCTCATCGCCAGCCCGTCCTTCTCTCGGACGATGGGCGCCGCCTCAATTTCGACCTGGAAAAAGAGGTCTTTCGCCATGCGCCGTATCACTCGAAGCTGCTGCGCGTCCTTCTGGCCGAAGACCGCGACGTCAGGCTCCAGGATGGAGAAGAGCTTCGCGACGACCGTGGCGACTCCGCGGAAATGGCCGGGACGGCTCGCTCCGCACAGGGTGGATGTGAGAGGGCCTTCGACGTTCACGAAGGTGGCGCAGCCACGAGGGTAAATCTCCTCCACGCCGGGCACGAAGAGAAGGTCCACGCCCGCCGTTTCGCACATCGCGGCGTCCCTGTTCAAGTCGCGGGGATACCTGGCGAAATCCTCGTTCGGCCCGAACTGCGCCGGGTTGACGAAAATCGAGGCGGCGACTTTGCCGCAGCGCCTTTTGGCGAGCCCGACCAGCGAGAGGTGTCCCTCGTGAAGGTATCCCATGGTGGGGACGAAGCCGACGCGCTCGCCGGCGCGCTTCCAGTCCCCGCAGGTTCTTCGCGCCCCGGCGGCGGTCTCAAGAACGCGCAACGCGGGCCTCCTTCGAGAAGACCTTGGCCGCCTCGCCGCTCAGGTGGAAGGCCTCGTCTTCGGAGGGGAACTTTCCATCCCTGACATCGCTGTTGAACCGGCCGAGGGCCTCCCGCATCATCGCGCCGAAATCGCCGTACTTCCTTACGAATTTGGGCAGGTGGCCCTCGTAAAGCCCCAGAAGGTCGTGGAAGACGAGCACCTGGCCGTCGCAGTGGGGGCCAGCGCCGATGCCTATCGTCGGTATGTTCGAGCGGGCGGTGATTTCGGAGGCCACTTCGGCGGGGATGCATTCAAGCACGATGGCGAAAGCCCCGGCTTCCTCGACGGCCTTGGCGTCCTTCAACAGCGCCTCGGCGGCTTCTATCGTTTTGCCCTGGACCTTGAAGCCCCCCAAGGCATGGAGCGACTGTGGCGTGAGGCCGATGTGCCCCATGACGGGTATTTCATTTTCGGCGAGGTGGGCAATGAGCCTGGCGCGCTTCGCCCCGCCCTCGATCTTGACGGCCTGGACGCCGCCCTCCTGGACGCAACGGCCGCAGTTCCTCATCGCGTCGTCAAACCCGGTATGGTAGGTCATGAACGGCATGTCGGCCACTACGAGCGCGCGCTTCGCGGCGCGGCTCACCATCGAGCAGTGGTAGGCCATCTGGTCGAGAGTGACCCTCAGCGTGTCGGGCTGGCCCTGAACCGCCATGCCCAGCGAGTCGCCGACCAGCAGTATGTCGGCGCCCGCGTCCTCGCAGAGGCGCGCCGACGGGTAATCGTAGGCGGTCAGCATGACCACCTTCTCCCCGCGGGCCCTGCGCTCCTTCAAGGCGGGCACGCTTACGGCCTCCGGGGCGAGCGTTCCGATCTTGGACATTTTCCTTCTCCTTTCTCCACATCCCATTCGCTCAAGCTAAGGGATTGCGGGAAAGCGTTACTGGCGTTGTCTTTACAGCGTCCCCGTCCCTGTCCTCTAGGAGGATCCGAGCGGGGCGTACAAAAGCACTCCGTTTTCGAGCCGGTTCGCCTGAGCCAACAGGTGGTCCAATTCCGGCTCGTTCCGGCTAAAGTCTACCTCATTCGTGTTAACAATCAAGAGGGGGGTCTCGCGGTAGTGGAAAAAGAAGTAATTGTAAGCTTCCGCAAGGCGCTCGACGTACTCGTCAGAAACCTGTTTCTCGTAGTCCCGGTTCCTGGCCCGTATCCGCTTTTTCAGGTTCTCGGCGGTGGCCTGGAGGTAGATGATGACGTCCGGCTTCGGAAGATTCTCCATCAGGAGGCCGTAGAGCTTTTGGTAGATCGTCAGCTCCGAGTCGTCCAGCGTGAGGTGGGCGAAAATCTTGTCCTTCTGGGCGATGTAGTCGGTCACCAGCCTGGAATCGAAAAGGCTGCGCTGGAGAAGATCCCGCTGCTGCTGGTAGCGGGTCAGCAGGAAAAAGAGCTGGCACTGGAAGGCAGCGCCCTTCCTGCCGGAGTAGAAGTCCGTCAGAAAAGGATTCTGCACGTCTTCCAAGAGCAACGCCCCGCCGAGCCGCTTGCTGAGCTGCTTGGCCAGCGTCGTCTTGCCAACCCCGATGGGGCCCTCGACGGCGATGTATGAATGCCTCATCTCGACGTTCACTGCTCTCCCCGAGACGACGATTATCCCCAATCCGGCCCAGGAATGCAAACATGGCGCCGGCCTTAGAGGAGAGAAGGTTCGCCACCAAGCTTCGCTCATGCACTGTCGCGGCAAGGCCTCCTGTTTGGGTCGGGAACTTTTTTCAGCGGCGGCTGTCCCATGGTGCGTGAGGAGGTCGCGATGAGCAGGCAAATGAGATCGGCGATGGTGGCTGTGGCGGCGCTGGCGATGGTGATTGGAGCGAGGGCGGCCAGCGGGAACGGGTTCTCTCTTGAAGTCCTGGTTGACGGAGTCGCCAGGCCTGAGTACTCCGGCCGGGGCGCCGTTTACGTCGAAGCGCTCAAAGGCCACTCCTATTCCCTTAGGATAACGAACCCCCTCCCTTGCCGGGTGGCGGTCGCGCTCGCGGTTGACGGGCTCAATACAATAGACGCCAAGCACACGAGCGCCTGGGAGGCGTCCAAGTGGGTGCTCGGCCCCTACGAGACGATCACCATCCCGGGCTGGCAGGTGAGCGGCAGCAAGGCGCGCAAGTTTTTCTTCACGGGGGAGCGCTCCTCTTACGGGGCGGCATTGGGGCAGACCGAGAATCTCGGCGTGATCGAGGCGGTTTTCTTCAGGGAGAAGGTTCCTCCTCCGCCAATCGTTTACGCGGAACCTGTCCCCGGAGGCGCAAGCGGCGGCGTTGAGGGCGGCGCGCTCTCAAGGCAGCCGGAAGCGAAAGGCCTGGCGGCCGATTTGCCGGCGCCAGCGCGCGAGGCGCAGAAATCGAAGCCGGCGCTGTCGGACGAATACGCCGCCACGGGCATGGGACGCTCAACCGGACACGAGGTCGTCCACGTGGATATCGAACTGGAAAGGACGCCCGCCGCCGTATCGAAGATTCGTTATGAGTTCAGGCCTGTTCTTGTAAAGCTGGGCCTTCTTCCCTCGCGCGACCCGATCCAGAGACGGGATGGCGCCGAAGGCTTTGAATTCGGCTACTGCCCTCAGCCGTGACGAATTGGCCGGAGCGGGCTCCGGCTTCAACGAACCCAAGGTCCATTTAAGGCGGGATGCGGTCCCGCCTCTTTTTTATGGGGCGTTTTGCTGGTAAACTCTCGCGCTGGTGAAATAATGCGCGTGAATCTTTCGGGCGTTACAAAGCGGTACGGCGAGCGCGAGGTGCTCAAAGGGGTGGACTTCGCCGTCCACGAGGGCGAGCGGTGGGCCCTTGTCGGGCCGAACGGCTCGGGCAAGTCCACCCTTCTGAAAATCATCTCCGGCGCGGAGGAGGCGGACTCGGGTGACATGGCGCGAGCCCGCGGGCTGAAGATATCAACCGTCTCCCAGGAGGACTTGTGCCGCGTCGGCTCGTCCGCCGCGAGCTACCTTCTGGAAGCCTTCCGGGAGGTGACGGCGAAGGAGGCCGCGCTCGAGGCACTGCACCAGGCGATGGCGTCGGGCGACGACGGGGCCGAGACGATGGAGGAGGCGGCGGAGCTTCAGGAGTGGCTCCACCACCACGGAGCATACACCTACGAGAGCGAAGTGGAGAGGGCGCTTCTGGGCATGGGCTTCCGGAAGCGCGACTGGGAAAGGCCCTGTTCGAGCTTCTCCGGCGGCGAACAGATGCGCCTGAAGCTGGCCAAGGCGATTCTCGAGCCGTCCGGCCTGCTTTTGCTGGATGAGCCCGGGAACCACCTCGATTCCTCCCAGCGCTCGTTTCTCGCCCTCTTCCTGCAGGAAGAGGGCAAAACCTTCGTCGTCGTGACCCACGACTCGGAACTGCTGGAAGGCGCGGTTGACCACGTCGCCTGCTTGATGGACGGCAGGCTCTACTCGTTCCGAGGGGACTTTTCATCCTTCGAGGTCCAGATAGCCGAGATGCAGAAGAGCCGCGAGAAAGCTTACGAGCAGCAGCAGGCTTTCATCGCGCGGACGGAAGAATTTATCCGGCGCTACAAGGCCGGCCAGCGAAGCAAACAGGCACGGGGGCGCGAAAAAGTCCTCGGCCGGATCGAGCGGATCGAGGCGCCCTTCAAGGCACCGCAAGGCTTCAAGCTGCGCCTCTCATTCGACGAGATTTCGGGGGAGGACGTTCTCTCGGTCCGCGGCCTCGTGCTCCCCGTCGGCCTTCGTTCTCTCTCCTGCCCAAAGCTGGACCTGCGGCGCGGCAACAAGGTGGCCCTGCTGGGGCCGAACGGCGCTGGAAAAACCACTTTCCTAAAGGCGATAGCCGCCGAAAGCGGCGCTCGAAGCGGAGAGGCGCGTTGGGGGACGAACGTCAAAATAGGCCGCTACGACCAGCACCAGCGATTCCTCCCGGACGACGCCACCCTCTTCTCGGCGATCGCCGGGCTGATGGCCAACTCCACGCGGGAGGAGGTCATGACGCACCTTGGCGCCTTCGGCTTCGGCGGGAGCCGAGCCGGCCAAATGGTCGGGAGCCTTTCAGGCGGGGAAAAGGCGAGGCTCCACCTGCTGGCCGTGCTCCTCGCCAGGGCCAACGTCCTTCTTCTTGACGAGCCCACCAACCACCTCGACAAGGAAGCGCTGGCCATAGTGCGCGAGGCGCTTCGGGGCTTCAAGGGGACGATCGTCGTGGTCAGCCACGACCGCGATTTCCTTGGGGCATTCTGCACCCACACCTGGGCGATAGCCGGTGACAACGTGGTGGCGGCGGCTGGATTCGACCCCGGTCTTGGCGCGGGCGCCGCTGAGCCTCGGGAGGAACGGGCGGCCCCTTCTCCGCCAAAGGTCCAAAAAACGGAGCGAAGGCAGGAGGGGCTTTCCAAGAACGAGCGGTTCCGGCTCGAAAAGCGCCACGAAGAACTCGAAAAGGAGATCGCCGCGCTGGGGGCGGAAAAGGCCGCCGCCGAAAGGCGTTTTCAGAACCCCGACTCGGTCGTCACCGAGGACTGGCGCGAGCTTACCGGCCTCTACGAAGACATCAAGGCCCGCCTGGCGAGCGCCGAGGAGGAGTGGCTCGCCGTAGTCGAGAAGCTCGAAACCCAGGAATGAAGAGCGAGAGGGATAATCGGCCGGCCAAAAGAGATATGAGGCGAAACCGGTGGCCGCTAGGAATTATCCGGTACGGGCAACGCGAATTCCAAATAGAAGTGCAATAAAGCAATCTAGTTTTCCCGCCTTCTAACCGCCTCGATTTCTCCACCCTTTCGCCGGAAATCATCCTCCGGCTGGAGCGCGGCAAATGATATAATGACCGCCAAGGAGGCTTTGGTGGGCCAGATGGCTAAGCCGGCGTTCGCCGCGCTCCATTTTTCCGGCGACTGGCTCGTTATCGCGGCGATGCTGGCGCTTGCCGCCGCGGTGGCATTTCTGGTGGCCGCGCTTTTAAGAAGGCGCGCCAGGATGAGGGCGCTCGCCGAGAGCGAGGAGCGGTTTCGCACCCTGGCCCAATTCACGACGGCGGGCATCCTCCTCTACCAGGGTGACGACATCGTATATGCGAACCGCGCCGCGGCAGAGATCACCGGGTACTCCGAGCTCGAGATGCGCGCCATGCGCTTTTGGGATCTGGTCCACCCGGAGGACCGGGAGATGGTTAAGCAACGCGGGCTCGCCAGGCAGGCCGGCGAGATGCTGCCCAGCCACACCGAGTTCAAGATAACCAGGAAGGATGGAGAAGAGAGATTTGTGGACGTCAGCGCCGGCCTCGTCAAGTACAGGGGGCGCCCCGCCGGCCTGATAACGGCCTACGACGTCACCGAGCGCAAGAAGACCGAAGAGGCGCTGAGGCAGAGCGAGGAGCGCCTCAGGCTCATCCTTGACCACGTCCACGACGTCATTTACTACAACGCGCTGGAGGGGGACCCTCCAAGGCTGGTGCCCAAGTTCGTAAACCCGGAAGTCGAGGAGGTGTTCGGCTACCCGCCTTCCGTTTTTCTCGAGGGAGGGTCGGGCCTCTGGTTTGAATGCATCCATCCCGATGACCGGGAGCGGATAATGAACATGCCCCCAATCTTCCGGGCGAGCACCGGGCCGAGGACGATCGTCTACCGCTTTCGCAACGGCCTGACGGGGGAGTACCATTGGGTCGAGGACACCGCCGTGCCGCAGGCCGGCCAGGACGGCGGCGTCAAAGGGTTCTTCGGCGTCGCCCGGGACATAAGCAAGCGCAAGAAAGCGGAGGAAGCGCTCCGAAAGTCCGAGCGGGACTACCGCGGCCTTTTCGAGGGGGCACACGACGCGATTCTTGTCATCTCGGCGGATCTTGGGCGCGTGCTTGATGCCAACGCCCAGGCATGCACGCTTTACGGATATCCCCACGACGAGGTCGTAGGCATGCCCATCGCGATGCTAGGCGTGGAAGAGGCAGAATGCCGCAAGCATCTCGGTCCCGTCATGGAACAGGGGTTCGCCCGCGACTGCCAGATGACTCACAAGAGGCGGGACGGAAAGTTCCTCTCGGTCGAGATCAACGCCGCTGCGGTCGAATACCAGGGAAAGCAGGCGGTGCTGAGCATCATTAGGGACGTCACCGAGAAGAAGAGGGCCGAGCAGCAGATCGTTCGCCGCAACAAACAGCTTCAGGCGCTGCTCTCCTCGTCGCAGGCGATGACCGGTTTCCTGGACCTTCAAAAAACGCTCGGCGCGATCTGCCAAGCGGCGGTCGAAGCCTTCGACTTGAAGATGGCCTGGGTCGGGAAGGTTGTCCCGGAAAGCACCGAGCTGATATTCGTGGCCAGCGCCGGAATCGACAATGGCTACGCCCAAAAGGTGCGCGCCCGGTGGGACGAGAGCCCACTGGGATTGGGGCCGCTGGGGCGGTGCGTGAGAACGCGGAAGCCGGCGACAGCAAGGCTTTCCGATGCATCCTTCTCCCCTTGGCGCGCCGAGGCCGAGGCCAGGGGTTACGAATCAATCTGCGCGCTCCCGTTGCTGCACGAGGACACGATACGCGGATCGTTCAATGTTTACAGCACCCACCCGAACGCGTTCGGCCCAGACACGATCGAGGTGCTTGAAATATTCGCTAGGCAATGCGCCATGGTCCTCGTGAACGCGAGCCTCTACGACGAGGCGAAGCGGTACATCGAGGAGCTTCTTCGCTCCGGCCAGCAGGCAGCCTCGTCAAGCAAAGACCCGGACGGCGTTTAGTCCTGCCGCCGGCTGGCGGGAGTGAACTTTATCCGCCGGACACACGTATCACTTCCTCGGGAGGTGAAACATGCGCCGCGCTTACATTGTTTTGGGAGTCGTCGCAGTCATAGCCATCGCGGCCGCCATCTACTTCGGCGTTGGGGGGCACCGCCCCAAGTATGAGGGCCTAGCGGGCCGCTTTCCGGCTTCAACCGAGATGTTCGCCGAGACCACGCGCCTGGGACAGTGGATGAACATCGGTGGCGAGCCGGAGGGAGAGGCCGCTCAAGCCCCGATGAGAAGCGACCCCATTCTTCAGGTGCTGGGACAGGTTTGGGCCGCCGAGCCGGTGCGCCCGCAAGACCTTCCTACGATCCTGCAAAACCAGCCTATGGCCTTCGGAATCTGGCGCGTTCAGCCCACGGCGAAAGGCAGCCAAACCGGCGCCGGTTGGGCCGGCGGCGCGCTCATGACGCTTGCCCCCGGCCAGCGTGCCCCTTTGGAGAAATTTCTCGAGGAGAAGCTTCCGGGCTCCGCTCCAGCCGGTGATGCTGGCGCCGTGGCTCTCAAGCGCTTCGACATCAAGGAAGGAGACAACGCGTGCCTTTACTGGGGAGTTGGCGACGACAGGGCCGTCATCGCGACCTCGGAGAACGGGGCGAAGGCGCTGGCCGTGGCTTCTTCCAACAAGGGGCTCGCCTCCAGTGATTCCTTCAACGCTGCTGTCGCCCCGCTGAAAGCCAAAGAGGGCGCGCTTCTCTACGTTTCGGGCGATCTTTTCAGCGACGAGAACGCCGCATCCATAAAGAAGGCGATCGAATCGTTCATGCCCGTTTGTAGCGGCAAGTGGTGCTCAAGCGAGCCCGAGAAACCGGAGGCCGGGGAGGCGAAGCCAGAGGGCGAAGAGAAGGGCAAGGCCGTGGAAGAAGTAATGTCCGGCCTCGTGAAACCCCTGAAGGAGTTCGCCTCCCTGCGGAGCATCTCCGGCGTGGCCTTCTGGACCGCTCCCCCGTCGGCCGGCCGCGCCCTGTGGGACGCCGCCGTAAACGTCAGTTACAAGGACCAGGTCTCGGGCCTCTGGAAGCTCCTGTCGCAAACCGGCAACCAGCGGCCGCTCCTGCAGGAGCGCCTGCCGCGCGACGGAAGCGCCTACCTGTGGGAAGGCGGAATTGATTTCCCGAGCCTTTACAGGGAGGCGCTCGAAGAGGCCGGGCGGAGCCTTCCCCCCAACCAGATGGGCAACCTTAGGGGAGCCATCGGCCTCGCCGAGGGCAAGCTGGACCTCTCTTTCGCTAACGACCTTCTTCCAACGCTCGGCGGCGAGTGCGCGGCCGTTTTCTCCAAGAATGGGGACGAATCGAGGTGGGCCGCCATCTTCTCCCTGCAGGATCCGAGGCGGTTCGAGAGCCTGATAAACGATAAGGTGTCGAAGTCCATCTCCTTGAAGCCTGTCACCTTCCCTGGGGCGAGAGGGTGGACATTTGGCGGCGAAAAACTGAAGTCAGCAATCACTCTTCTAGTTTCCGGCGGCGCAGCCATCGTGACCGAAGACCCGGCGTGGGCGCTCTCTACTGGCGGCGAAGCTGGGCGCGCGTGGAAAAAGATATCTTCGCTGGCAGAGCCCATCTCCGGCGCTCTGGTCATTACGCCAAAGCCGGGGGACAAAAACGGTGGCATGGCCGTCACGACTTGGACGTTCTCCGGCCGTGGGATTCTGGCGCGGGCCGAAGTGCCCGGCGCGCCGATAGGCGCGAAAGAGAAAGCCGCCCAGCCGGTAGAATCGCGCTAGAACGGCGGGGCGGCGGACGGAGGGACCACCCTCCGCCGCCGCCCTGCGGCGTTTCCCTCACCATTCAAGTCAAGAATCCCGCGTAGCTTGAACCATGGCACCCGTTGCGTTATCCTCTTCTCTAGCGTTGCCACCGAATCCGCGGGGCAAGCTAACCTGAATAAGGGAGAGAAAATGTCCAAAATAAGGCCTTTTGCCGCCTACAGGCCGAAGCCCGAGCAGGCATCGCTGGTGGCGAGCCATCCGTATGACGTGATCAATTCCGAAGAGGCGCGGGATATAGCCAAGGGCAACCCAGCGAGCTTCCTTCACATCTGCAAGCCAGAGATTGACCTCGATCCGGCTATTCCCCTCTACGACGACAGGGTTTACGCGAAGGGGGCGGAGAATCTCAGAAAGTTCATCTCCGAAGGCCTTCTGTTCAAGGAGGGCCAGCCCTGCTTTTACGTTTACCGCCAGAAGATGGGCAACCACGTCCAGGACGGGCTCGTCGCCCTCTGCTCCGTGAAGGAGTACGAACAGGGGCTTATCAAGCGCCACGAGTTCACCCGAAAGGACAAGGAGGACGACAGGACGCGCCACGTGATGGAGCAGAACGCCAACGCCGAGCCGGTCTTCCTCACCTACCGCGCGGTGCCCGAGATTGACGGCATAATAGAGCGAGCCTTGAGCTGCGACCCAATTTATGACATCGTCACCGACGACGGCTTCGGCCACACGGTCTGGGCCATAGCCGGCGCCGAGGAGATGAGCGAGCTTCAGAAGCTCTTCGCCGGGAAGGTGCCCGCGTTATACGTGGCCGACGGCCACCACCGCACCGCGGCCGCCGTCCGCTGCGGCCAGGCCCTCAGGGCGAAGAGCAAGACCCGCACGGGCGAGGAGCCTTTCGAGTACTTCATGGCGGTCGTCTTTCCCCACGACCAGCTCAAGATCATGGATTACAACAGGGTCGTGAAAGACTTGAACGGCCTCTCCCCAAAAGAGTTCTTGGCAAAAGTAGCCGAGAGGTTCGACATCGCCCCGGCTTCTGACCCCAAACCCGCCGCGCCGCGCTCCTTCGGAATGTATCTCGAGGGCAAGTGGCACCGGCTGGCGGCCAAGCCGGGAAGCTTTCCGAAAACCGACCCGGTCAAAGGACTGGACGTCTCCATTCTCCAAGACAACCTTCTGGCGCCGGTGCTCGGCATCGCCGACCCCAGGACAGACAAGAGGATTGATTTCGTGGGCGGAATACGCGGCATGAAGGAGCTTGAAAAGAGGGTCAACGGCGGCTGGGCCGTCGCCTTCTCGCTCTACCCGACGTCGCTGCCGCAGCTCATGGCCGTGGCCGACTCGGGCCAGGTGATGCCGCCGAAGTCCACGTGGTTTGAACCGAAGCTCAGAAGCGGCCTGTTGGTCAGGCTGATAGAGGACTAGGGAGCGCCGCTTCCTTTTTTGGGAGGATGAAATGAAAATATTGATCGCGGACGCATTCGACAAATCGTTGCCTCAGAGGCTCCAACCTTTCGGTGAGACGTTCGATGACATGGCCCGCCTGGGCGAAGCCGAGGTCATCCTCATCCGCTCCAAGACGAAGGTGACGCCGGAGCTTTTGGCCAAGGCTCCCGCGCTGAAGCTCGTCATTCGCGGCGGCGTCGGCCTCGACAACGTTGACAAGGAAGCGTGCAAGGCGCGCGGGATAACGGTCATGAACACGCCGGAAGCCTCGTCGGTCGCCGTCGCCGAGCTGGCCATGGCGCTCATGCTCGCCATTCCAAACAGGGTCGTCGAGGCTCACGTCTCGATGAAGGAAGGCAAGTGGCTCAAGAAAGAACTGAAGCGGACAGAGCTTTACCAGAAGACGCTCGGCCTTCTGGGCGTCGGAAGGATCGGTGGCGAGGTCGCCAAGCGCGCCGCGGCTTTCGGCATGAAGGTGATCGCCTATGACCCCTTCCTCAAGGAGCATCCGGTGGCGAAGCTGGTCGGGCTTGAGGAGCTTCTCGCCCAGTCGGACTACATCTCTTTTCACACTCCCTTGACCGACGAAACCAAGGGGATGATCAACGACGCGAGAATCGCCAAGATGAAAAAGGGCGTCATCCTCATCAATACGGGCAGGGCGAAGGTCATCGAGGAGGCCGCGCTGGCGAAGGCGCTCGTCTCCGGCCAGGTCGCGGCCTACGGCACGGACGTCTGGTACTCCGACCCGCCTCCCGCCGACTGCCCGCTCTTCACCGCGCCGAACGTGCTCATGACTCCGCACATCGGCGCTTCGTCGAAAGAGAACCTCTTGAGAATAGGCGATATCGTGGTGGACATTCTGTCCAAAAGGAGATAGCCATGGCTAAACGAGTGATCAATTTCTACGCTGGGCCGGCCGGCCTTCCGCTGCCGGCTTTGGAAAGGGCTCAGGCCGAGCTTCTGGACTTCGAGAATACGGGAATGTCCGTCATGGAGATATCCCACCGGGCGAAGGAGTATGACGCCGTCCACAACGAGGCGATCGCCCTGGTGAAGGAGCTCCTCAACGTCCCGGACAACTACAAGGTTCTTTTCCTTCAGGGCGGCGGGAACCTCCAGTTCGCTATGCTTCCGATGAACATCCTCCACTCCGGCAGGAAGGCCGACTACATCGTCACCGGCTCCTGGGCGAAAAAGGCGTTCAAAGAGGCTCAGATCGTTGCCGGGGAATCCGCGCGCTGCATCGCCTCGACCGAAGGCGAGAAGTTCACGCGTCTGCCGAGGCCAGAGGAGATCAAGGTGAACGACGGCGCGGCCTACGTTCACATCTGCACCAACAACACGATCTACGGCACCCAGTGGAAGGAGTTCCCTAAGACCGGGAGCATACCGCTGGCGGCCGACATGTCCAGCGACTTCATGTGGCGCCCCTTCGACGTGAAGCCCTTCGGCTTCATATACGCGGGCGCCCAGAAGAACCTGGGGCCGTCGGGCCTCGTCGTCGCTATTATCAGGGACGACTTTCTGGAAATGTGCAGCGACAAGATACCAACGATGCTCCAGTACAAGATACACGCCGAGAAGAACAGCCTCTACAACACGCCGCCCTGTTTCTCGATCTACATCCTCAGAAACGTGCTCGCCTACAACAAGCAGATCGGCGGGCTGGGCGCGATCTACAAGAACAACCTGAAGAAGGGCGAGCTTCTCTACGGCGTGGTAGACAAGCATCCGGACTTCTACAAGGGCTACGTGAAGGTGAAGGAAGACCGTTCCTTCATGAACGTTGACTTCAACCTGCCGAACGAGGAGCTCGACGCGAAGTTCGTCGCGGAGGCCAAGAAGGCGGGGATGGTGGGCCTGAAGGGCTACCGGACGCTGGGCGGCATCCGCGTCTCCATGTACAACGCCGTCACCGTGCCCCAGATCGAGACCCTATGCGGATTCATGGAGGAGTTCGCCAAGAAGGAACAGAAATAAAAAAGGGGCGCGGAAATCTTCGGCGCCACGCAAACAGGGCCCGCCGCCTCGCGCGGCGGGCCTACTTTTCTTTGCCTATGACCTTGGCCTTTAGGGTGACCTTGCCGTTCTGCGTCGCCACGGTAAAGGCCACGTCCTTGGCCTTGTACTTCTCGATGATGGCCTGGCGCTGCTTCGCCACCTGCTGTTCGAACGCCGCCAGGTCAATGGCCGTCATATCGCCGTTCTCAAGGCGCGCCTTGGAATACTGCTGGAAGAGCTGCTGCATCGGCGTAGGCTCCGGACGGCCCGCCGGTTTCGAAGGAGCCTGCTTCTCGGCTTTCGGCTCATCCTGCTTCGCCGAGGCGGAGCGGTGCTCCCTTGCCTCCTCGGGCGTCTCCTTTTCAAGCTCGCCCAGCTCCTTCTCGGCTTTTCTGAGCGCGGCTACCATGCGCGGGTCGGCGACGACGCCATCGTCCTTGGCCCTCTGCCATTTTCCCCACTGCTCGCACTGGAGAGTGTAGCCGTTGGCGAAACTGTTGAAGCGAAACTGCTGTTCCAGGTTGGTAAGCGTGGCATTCCTGTAATATTGAAATAGCCGGTCGAGCTCTGCCCGGTCCCGCGCGGGCGGCTCCTTTCTGGCCCCCGCGAAAAAAAGGTTGTACTGGAGCCTCAGAACTTCGAGCATTTTCTGCATCCGCTCGATGTCCTTCTTGAAATCGAACCGCTGCACTTCGGTCTTCTGGTTCGGCCCGGCCAAGCGTCAGCTCCTTTTGGCGGAGGCGCAAGAGAATCGAACTCTCCCGCCGGGGCATTACTCCCGGTGCAACGGGTTTGAAGCCCGCGAAGGGCACCAGCCCCCTAGCGCCTCCGTGAATATCCTAGCACAGGGCGGCGCCCATTTTCGACGGCCAGCAGCTTTTCAGCACGAAGGCGCCAAATATACAAAGGCAGAAGGATTGAACCACGGAGACACAGAGGCACGGAGGGATGATGATAGTTGCGTTACATGCGCCAAGGGCACGGAGGAAAAGAGGTGTTTGGTGTCTTGTGTCTGGTGTCTTGTGCCTGGTGTTTTGCAGGCCCGGCGTTGGCTTGCGCCGCCTGTAGTTCGCGTGATGCGCGGGCAACGAAGGCGCGGGGCCGTTATGGGGCTTCGATGATTTCTATTTCGTAGGCGTAGTCGGCGGTCTTGCGCAGCATGGCGCCTATTGAGCAGTATTCCTCGTCGCAGAGTTCGATGGCCGCCTTGACCCTGTCGGGGTTGAGGTTCCTGCCGGTGATCTTGTACTTCGCGCTGGCCTTGACGTAAACGCGCGGGTGCTCCTTCGCGCGCTCGCCGTCAATTTCTATCTCGATGCCCTTCACGTCCTGGCGCATTTTCTGGAGGACGGCCACGAGCTCGATCCCGGAGCAGCCACCGAGCCCCATCAGCACGAGCTCGATCGGAGACGGCGCGGCGCCGTCTCCTCCGTTGTAGTTGCTGTCCATCATTATCCAGTGGTTGCTCTCCGAGCGCGCCGCGAACGCGCTCTTCTCGACCCATTTGACTTTGACAGCCATTCTCTGCTCCCCGCCCTCTCAGTGCGCCATCACCTTCTCGGGAAGCTTTTCGCGCACCGAGAGCGTGATCTTGTAGAAGACGGTGATCATCAGCGCGCCGAGCGCCCAGATTGCCGCGATGATCGTGATCTCCGGCAACGTCGGCACGTAGCTGGTCACCTTTTCCAGCGGCGAGGGGACGAAGCCGCCGATTATGAGGCCGATGCCCTTGTCAATCCAAAGAGAGAGGAAGACCGCGACGCAGGTGAAGGCGAGCAGCTTCTCGTTGCTCCGGTACCTGGGGACGATCAGCAGCACCAGCGAGATGACGGCGAGGATGGATGAGGTCCACATCCACGGAACCAGCGGAGCCTGTCCGCCGATCCCAGTATAGAGGAACTTCAGGTGCGCCGCATCCTCGGGTATCCCGCTGTAGAGCGCCGTGAAGACCTCCATCAGGATGAAGAAGACGTTGATGATCATGGCGTAAGTCACGATGAGGGCGAGCTTCTGGATCGCCTCCCTGCCAGCGTTGAACCAGGTCAGCTTTCTGATGATCATGGCGAGCAGTATGAGGAGAGCCGGGCCGGCCGCGAACGCCGACGCCAGGAACCTAGGGGCGAGAATGGCCGTCAGCCAAAAGGCGCGCCCCGGAAGGCCGTTGTAGAGAAATGCCGTCACCGTGTGGATGGAAACGGCCCAGGGGATCGAGAGGATGATGACCGGCTTGATCCACTTCGGTGGCGCGACGCCCTTGCGCTCGGCGCTCAGCATGATGAGGGATATGAGCGCGTTGAGGACGAGGTAGCCCGAGAGCGAGACCATGTCCCAGAACATCATCGAGTTGGGCGTGGGGTGGAGCATTACGTTCATCACCCTCATCGGCTGGCCCATGTCAACGAAGATGAAGAGCATGCACATCGTCACGGCCGAGACCGCGAGGAATTCCCCAAGGATGGTTATCTTGCCGAAAGCCTTGTAGTCGTGCAGGTAGTACGGAAGGACGACCATCACGGCCGACGCGGCCACGCCCACGAAGAACGTGAACTGCGCGATGTAGAGGCCCCAGCTTACGTCACGGCTCATTCCGGTGATGCCGAGGCCGTCCCTCAACTGAAGCATGTAACAGAGGAAGCCCAGCGCGATGACGGCGCAGAGGCCGAGTACCCAGGCCCAATACCTCTTGCTCCCAACGACAGCTTTTTCGAACATGAACATCGTCGGCTCCTAAATCAAGTAGTAGACTTCGGGCTGGGTTCCAAGCTCCGGCTTCCTTCTGATGCTGTAGCGCGCCTCGAGAAGCTGCCGGACCTCCGACTTCGGATCGGAGAGGTTGCCGAAGACCATCGCCTTTTCCGGGCAGGCCTCCACGCAGGCCGGCTTCTCGCCGCGGGCGATGCGCTCCTCGCAGAGGGTGCACTTTTCGACTACGCCCTTGGTGCGGGTCGGGAAGCCCGGGTCCATCTGTTCGATGTGCGTCCTCGGGTCGAACCAGTTGAAGCTCCTCGAACCGTAGGGGCACGCGGCCATGCAATACCGGCAGCCGATGCACCGGTGCCAGTCCATCATCACGATGCCGTCCTCGCGCTTCCAAGTCGCCTGGGTGGGGCAGACCCTGACGCATGGGGGGTTGTCGCAGTGGTTGCAGAGGAGGATGAAGGGCTTCTCCTTGAAGCGCTCGGCGGTGAAATTGTTCTCCTGCTCGGGGAAGGCGTTCTCGAATTGCTCCTTCCAGATCCACTTGACCTCGTGCTTCGGGTCTTTGAAGTCGGGAATGTTGTGAATCTTGTCGCAAGCCGCCATGCAGGCCGTGCAGCCATCCTTCTGTAGGCACTTCGACGGGTCAATCACCATGGCCCAGCGGATCTTCGGCGCCGCCTCCGTTTGGCCGCCCCCGCCGCCGATGACCTTCGGCAGGGCGCTTCCGGCGATCGCGAGCGCCGACGCGCCCGCGGCCACGCCGAGGAATTTTCTTCTGTCCATCATCGTCCTCCCACGCTATTTTGCAGGTGCTTGGGATCAACGTGGCAATCCCAGCAGTAGGGCTTTACGCCGGCGTAGTCGTGGCAGCGGTCGCAAAAACCTGCCTTGTCTTCATGGCACTTCAGGCACGTGCCCGTCAGCCCCATTTCGTAGGTTTTGCCGTTGAAAGCATTGTACGTGCGCTGGTTCTGCCTGACGACCTGGTCGCGCCAGGCGATGAGCATGTCCATGTGGGATGTTCTCATCGTCTCGACGGGCGCGACGCACTGCTTCTCCGCCGTGGGAAGCTTCGGCTCAGGACCCTTGTTCGTGGTCCCGGCGGCGACGTTGTACCATACCGGGGATGTGACGGCCACCAGAAAGATGGCGAGGCCGCCGAAGATAAGGCCCTTGTCACGCATCGGCCCCCTCCTTTTCCTTCTTGAACGGCGTGCCCCTGAGGTCAGCCGTACGCTCCTTCTCGCCCTTCATCACTAGGGCGTTGCCGACCAGCTCGTGAATTCCGCCCACCTCCACGCCGCCGACCCAGTAGTCAACGACGGCGGGCAGCGTCGCCTTGTCAATGGCGCAGATGGTCGTCAGCAGGTTCGCGCCGTAATTCTCTTTCGCGTACTTGACGGCGTTGCCCCTCGGCAAGCCACCGCGCATTCTCATTTCGAGGTTCTCGTCGGTGCCGAGCCCCGCGCCCGAGCCGCAGCAGAAGGTCTGCTCGCGTATCGTGTTCTCCGGCATATCGTGGAAGTTGTTGCAGACCGAATTTATGACGTAGCGCGGCTCGTCGAGAAGTCCCATGCCCCTCGCGACGTTGCAGGGGTCGTGGTGCGTGACGCTCCAGAGGTCGTTCCTGCTCTTGTCCAGCTTGAGCTTGTTGTTGTGGATGAGGTCGGCCGTGAACTCCATGATGTGGACCATCTTGGTGGCCTTGGCGTTCTCGAACTTCGTCCCAGTTATAGGGGAGACGGGCGCTTCGAGGAAATCGGCCGGCCCGTTCATGGTGTCCATGTATTGGTGCGCGACGCGCCACATGTGGCCGCACTCGCCGCCCAGGATCCACTTCACGCCGAGCCTTCTGGCCTCGTCGTAGATCTTTGCGTTTAGCCTCTTCATCATCTCGTGCGAGGTGAAAAGGCCGAAGTTGCCGCCCTCCCCGGCGAAAGCGCTCATCGTGTAGTCGAGGCCGATTTCGTGGAAGAGCATCAGGTAGCCCAGCAGCGTGTAGTAGTGGGGCGACGCGAAGTAGTCGGCCGACGGCATGATGAAGAGAACCTCGGCGCCCTTCTTCATTATCGGCGCGTTGACCCTTATGCCGGTGATGTCCTCCAGCTCGTCTACGGCGAAATCAATGGAATCCTTGAAGCCGTGCGGCTGGATGCCGAGGTGGTTCCCGGTGCGGAAGCAGTTGGCCGCAGGTTCCATGACCCAGTTGATGTTGCAGCCGATCAGGTTCAGAAGCTCGCGGCCGATCATCGTGATCTCGGCCTGGTCTATGCCGTACGGGCAGAAGACCGAGCAGCGGCGGCACTCCGTGCACTGGTAGAAGTAGTAGAACCACTCCTTGATGACATCCTCGGTCAGCTCCCTGCCGCCGGCGAGCGGCCCGAACATTTTTCCGACCGTCGTGAAATAGCGCCTGTAGACCGAGCGGATCAGCTCGGCCCTGAGCACCGGCATGTTCTTCGGGTCGCCCGAGCCGATGTAGAAGTGGCATTTGTCGGCGCAGGCGCCGCACCGCACGCAAATGTCCATGAAGAGCCTGAACGAGCGGTATTTTTCAAGCCGCTCCTTCATGCCGTCGAGGATGATCTGCTTCCAGTTCGGAGGAAGCTTCCAGTCCTTGTCGAAGGGCTGCCACTCCCGCGGGTTCGCCATGCCCAGGTATTCGATATTCTTCGGCAGGGCGCTGTAGCAGTAAGTCCCCTTGCGGAAGTCAACGCGCGGGTCGGTCCATGGCCTGTTGGGCGGCCTGTAGTCAACTCGCGCGAGCGCTTCTGGCTTTTCGATGTGGTCGGCCATGGCCTATTCCTTATCCAAAGGCAGCCCCGCCGCCTTGATTTTGTCGTGGAACTCCTCCTCCCACTCCGCGTAGGTGTGGGTCTTCACCGGGTAGTTCCACGGGTTCACGTGGCGGACGGCGCGGTTGTTGTTGGCGAGGTTGCGCGTCGGGCTCAAGAAGACCCCGCCGGCGTGCATCAGCTTGCTGAACGGGAAGTAGGCGGCGAGGACGGAAAGCAGGAAAAGGTGGACGAAGACCAGCGCCCCTACCTCCTTCGGCACCTGCGGGTGGAAGGTGACGATGCCGATGGCGAGCTGCTTCACCGCAACCACGTCCTCGCGAACGAAGTAACGCATCAGCACGCCCGTCCCCGCGAGCCCCAGAAGCAGGTAGAGCGCAAAGTAGTCGCTGAACAGGGAGATATAGCGCACCTGCGAGTCCTGGAACCGCCTGAAGAGCAGATAGGCAAGGGCCACCAGGATGGCCACGTCGGTTGCATAGAGCACCGGCGTCGCCACTTGGAAGAACCCGTCCGCGGAGGCGATCAGGTTTACGAATGACGGCACTGGCTCGAAGAAAAACCTGAGGTGCCGCAGCAGTATGATCAGGAAGGACCAGTGGAAAGCCAGCGCGGCCACCCACAGCCACTTATTCTCGCCGTAAACGAGCTGCGGGCCCTGCCTCAGTTCGGCCTTCGTGTTCCTGAAGAGCGAACGGAAGAGAAGGACCTCGAGCGCCATGCGCAGGACGGTCCCGGCCGCCGAGAACGGGTTGTCCAGCCACTGGTGCTTGATCCACGGCAGAGATTTCTGCTGCCCCGACGTGGTCGTGATCCTGAAGGGGACCGGAGAGAGCGCCCACTTCACGACCCTGTACGCGATCCCGCAGAGAAAGACCGCGAGCGCCGCGTATGGCAGGAGGACGCCGAACAGGGTCCTCGTGCCATCGAGGCTGCCGCCCGCGAGGGCCAGCGCCGTAAGCACCAGGACGACGACTAGCGACACTAGAGCATTCATCCTATGTCACCTCATCATTAGCAACGACGGTCTTTCCCGATCCCGCCTTCGAGTCAAGGCCCGGGCCGCCGCCGTTTTCGGCGGCTTGCGCCGTTTGGTACATCCTTTCGAAAATGTAGAGCTTTCTCCTTGATTCATCGGCCTTTATGGCGAATATCTTCTCGCGGCACGCGGAATAGGAGTCGAATGCCTGCAGCGCAAGGCCATCAACACGGCCGAGGAACTCCGCGACGCCCTCCTCACTCCTCCATGACGGGCACGCCTCGCGCACCGCCTCCTTCAACAGGAAGACGAAGCCAACCGCCTCGGACGGGGTGAAGTCCTGGACCGCCCTCAGCCTGACTATGGCGTCCACGCTTTCCTTTAGCGCCATAGGGCCCGCCCCTTCCAGGAGGCCGGTGAATAGTCTTGGGAGGTTCTGCTTGAATGTGAAACCCGCTGGGTTGCGGAACTGGTCGCGCTCCGAAAGAAGGAACTTCGCCATGTGGCCGGGGTAGGTCGCCGCGACCTTTTCGAGCCAGGCTCCGACGATTTCTTCCTCGTGGCTCTCAAGCCACCTGGTGGCAACCACTCCAGCCCCCTGCCTTCCATCCCCCGCTGGCGCGGGGTGCGGCCCCAATCTCGCGAGGCCTCCGCTTCGTGGCAAGGGCCACGAAGCGCGGCCTTTCGCCGTCCTATGTTAAGGGGGAGAGGACCGGCGCCATGCAGCGGCGGCCGGCCTCTCGCCCCTTGCCCCCCCTCTCGGGTTTACACGCAGCCGGTTGGCTTGGGCAGGCCGGCCAATTTGCAGGCCCCCTTGGCGGGGCCGGACGGGAACAACTCGTACACGCGGTTCAAAGGCAGCCCCGTCTCCTTGCAGAGCTTTCTTACCATCGGGGCGATGCCGAACTGCAGGTAGTAATTCCTGAGGTAGTTGATGAGCTTCCAGTGCTCCTCGGTCAGATCCGCGACGCCTTCGGTGGTAGCGAAATCCTTCGCCACTTCCTCGTTCCAGATGGATGGATCTTCCAGGAACCCGTCTTCGTCCACGTTGTAGCTGCGACCATTGAGTTCTAGAGTAGGCACGGTGATTACCTCCTGCCGGCATTTCCGGCGTTTAAGCCATCTCGATGTACCCGCACGGGCACTCTTCGGCGCACTTCTTACATCCGTTGCAAAGCTCCAGCTTTACCTTGTAATGATCCCCCTTGGGGAGTTTGACGAAGCAACTGTTCGTGCAGTACATCCAGCAGGTCTCGCAATCCATGCACATGCCGCACGACATGCAGCGCTTCACCTCGTCGAGCGCCTGCTGTTCGGTGAGCCCTTTTTCGATCTCGGTGGCGAATCCCCTCTCCTGCGCGGGCATGTGCTGGCGCTCGTTTCTCGCCGCGTCCTTGTACCAGGCAAGCTTCATCTTGTCTGTCTTGATGATTGGCGGCTGCTGGTGTTTTTCTAGCTGTTTGCCACGGAACCGCGCGTCTATGGCCTCCGCGGCGAAACGGCCCTGCGATATCGCGATCGTCACGAGGCCGAGCTCGATATCGTCCCCTCCCGTGTAGACGCCGTCAACCGGGGTGGCCCCCCACGCGTCCGCCTTGACCCACTCCTTCCCCTCATGGAGCGACGAGAATCCTTCGAACTCCGGCTCCTGGCTGATGGCCGCGACGACGGCCGTTGCCTCGATAGTGAACTCCGAGCCGGCCTTGGGAACGGGCCTTCGGCGGCCGGAGGCGTCCGGCTCGCCAAGCTCCATCCGGATGCATTTCATCCCGGTGGCTCGCCCCTTGTCCAGGACAATCTCCACCGGCGCGGCCAGGAATTCGATCTTGATCCCCTCCTCGAGGGCACCTTCGATTTCCGGCGCTATGGCCGGCATCTCGTTCCGGGTCCGCCTGTAAACGATGGTCACGTCGGCGCCGAGGCGCTTGCTAATGCGCGCGGCATCAATCGCCGTATCGCCGCCGCCGACAACCAGCACCTTCCCTCCAACCTCCACCCTTTCGCCGCTGTTGGCCCTGTTGAGGAACTCCGTCCCGGTGTAGACGTTTGGGGCGTCCTCTCCCGGCACCCTTAGCTTGAGCCCCTTGTGGGCTCCGATGCCGACAAAGACGGCCTGGTAGCTCTTCTTCAGGTCATCGAGCTGGACGTCCTTGCCTATGACCGTCTTGCACTTGATCTCGACGCCCATCTCCTCGATGCGCTTGATCTCCGCGTCCAGCACTTCCCTTGGGAGGCGGTACTCCGGAATGCCGTAGCGGAGCATCCCGCCGGGCTTGCTGAAGGCCTCGAAGATGGCCACCTTGTAGCCGCGCCTCGCGAGGTGGTAGGCGCAGGAAAGCCCGGCCGGACCGGCCCCGACCACGGCGACTTTCTCAGGGAATTTCTCCTCGGTCAGGAGCGCCGGCTTTAAGCCCTTGGCGATGGCGAAGTCGCCCAGGAAGCGCTCGATGGCGTTGATGGCGACCGGGCCGTCCTTCTCCTTCCTGTTGCAACCCTCCTCGCACGGGTGGGGGCAAACCCTTCCGCAGGTCGCTGGCAGCGGGTTATTGTCAAGTATTTTCCGCCAGGCGATTTCGTACGCCTGCTCGGTCGTCCTGCCGTAGGCCTCCGCCTGAGCGATGGTCGTCAGGACGCCCCTGATGTCCGTCCCGCTCGGGCAGTTGCCGATGCAGGGCGGCGTCTTCTCCAGATAGCGCGGCCTCAGGGCGCTGATCTCGCCGCCAGCCGCGGCGCCCGACTTTATGACTGGTTTCTTGACTTCCTTGAAAAGGCCCATTGCAATTCCTCATTTCCACCCGGCTTGCCAGCGCCGGCGACTACGCAGCGTCACGCGTAGGGATATATGTTCCGCTTGAAATCCTCCAGTTGTGCCAACAGCCGGTCGTGCTTCTGCTCGTCTTCTATGAGATATGAAAGCAGGTGGCGCTGGGCGAAGAGACGGCAGTTGCGGCGGGCTTTCTCGGCCAGCACCAGCGTCTCCTTCTCCATTTCAGCGTGCTCTTCGATCAAGGACCAGACCTCGGCAAGTTCCTCCGGAGTGAGGCTGAAGGCCTCTTTCTCAAGGCTGTCAAGGATCACCTGCTGGACCCGCTTGTGCATGGCCGAGTCCTGCCTGATTATTTCCATCACGAGCCTGATGAAGGGGTTCTTCGTTTTCTCCATGATGGCCGAGGTCTGCGAGACGGCAGCCGTCTCGATCTCCTGCCAGCGCTTGAGCGTCTGGACCAGTTCTTCGAGGTTTTCCGCCGCTTTCTGTTTCATCGCAAGCTCCTTTTCGCCTTAGGCCCGGATGGCCCAGCGGAAGGCGGCAGGGCCTGGCCCCGCCGCCTTCCGCTGGCGTCTATTCGTTCGCCGCCCCTTCTTTATGCGGTATGGTGATGAAACTTCCGCCGAAATAGCTGTACACGCAGCGCCCGGAGTCAATGAGTATCCGGATCGCCTGTTTGCAGCTATCCTTGGAGGCTTCCGCCTCGCCGTACTTGGCGATCATGGCTTTGGTCAAGTCGGTAGCCTTGAAGCTCTTCTTGCCCATCGCCTCCTTGATCATCTCGTACATGTCTTCGGCCATCTGTTCCACGGTGACTGCCATGGGAGCCTCCTAGAACCGGATGTGCGTTGACCTTGCAAAAGTGGTCCCCGCGAACCGGAAATCATCAATGTGATAACGCGTGAACGGAATCCCCGTCAGCTCGAAGAACCTGGGCCAACCGATCCGTTCGATCCAGTCGCCCATGCGCTCGTACTTGTGAGCGTGCTTGGCGTAAACTTCGACTATGTTCACGACCGCGTCAACGACGCCCGGCCACCGCGGCGGCTCGTTGGGTATGAATGGTATCGCCAGCTTGCTGAACTTGGGCGCGCTTCGGGCATTGCTCACCTTGCCGCCGACCCAGATGGAGATGCCGTCGTTCTCGGGGTCGTTCA
>JBBINO010000021.1:22645-34568 GCA_037443845.1 Acidobacteriota bacterium | reverse complement strand
TCATGAGGCGCCTCCCTCGTTATAGAGTATAGGGCGCCTGGTGTGGCAGGCCATGCCACACCCGCCCGGGTGCGGAAGGAGCCGAGAATAGGGCGGCGGCTATCGTTTCTTGGGGCGCCGGTATTGGGCCAGCGCGTCCCTCAGCGCGCCGGCGACGGCGCGGCGTAGAGAGGCGGGCCTGACCACTTCGACGTGCTCGCCGTGGCGGAGAATGTCCAGGATAAGCTCCCTGTCGTCGCGGTAGGGAATGGAAAGCTCGAATCTTCCGTCTTTCAAAAAGCGGCTCGATTGCTTAGGGTGCCACTTCTCGCCGGCGACCCAGCGGGCGCGATCGGCGGTGAAGCGAAGCACGGCGCGTTTCGTCGGCTTGCCCGAAAAGATGCCGTAGGATTCGCTGAAGTGCTTCTCCAGCTCGCTTTCGGGGATGAGGCGCGCCGTTTCCTTCAGCACCGAGGCGCTTCGGATACGGTCCACGCTGAAGGTGCGCAAGGCTTTTCTTTCGTGACACCAGGCGTCCAGGTACCAGGCGTCCCGGTAATGGACCAGGTGCTGGGGGGAGACGACCCTGCTTTTAAGCCCAGGGCGCTGGCGGCCCTCGTAGGCGATTTCGAGCCGGCGGCGGCGAAGGAGCGCTTCGGCGCAGGCGCGCAGAATGTCGGGTGGCGCGTTGCGCTCTTCGATGGGGATGAACTTGATTCGCTCCAGGAGCGAGGAGGCGCCAAGCTCCTTGTCGCCTAGGACCTTGTCGAGGGCCGCCTTGAATGGATCGAGCTCGGCCCGAAGCAGGCCGGGCGTCAGCTTGCCGATCGTTTCGCAAAGCGTCATCAGGATGAAGAGGTCGGTGGGGCTGAACCAGACCCGAGGGAGCTTGAAGGGCTTCTCGCGGGCGTCCATCCTCCAGCCCTTCGCGGCGTCGTCGTAGACGATGGGCGCCCCGACCAGGCCGCTCGCCTCCTGCACGGCGCGGTAGAGCGTGTAGCGGGAGCATTCGAGCTCCTCCAACAGCCGCTTCGTTCCCACGGGGCGAGGCGAAGCATCGAGCATCGCGAGCAGTTCATTGACGCGCCGGTAGCGGTCCATCAAAGCCCCCGCGACCATTATGCCACACCTCGCGCGTGGCGGCGCGCCGGCGCTAGGAGGGGAGAAGATGGGACGCGAGGCCGCCAAGGGCGCCACCCGCAAGATCCTCGGCTTCTCCGGCGGAACGCCAAAATAAACCCACGCCCCGCGCTTGCCTTGTGTTGATAACGGCTGACGGCTTGCTTCGGTCGTCGGTCGTCTGCCGCCGGTCGTCTCTCGTCTTCCGTCTCACGTCTTCCGTCTCACGTCTCACGTCTCACTTCTTCCCGCTTCCCGCTCGCGCCTCTGTTGCCCGCGCACCAAGCGAACTATGAAAGGTACATACCAACGACGGGCGCTCCCTTCAAGGTAGCCTTCTTTTCCTCCGTGACCTCGGCGCGTGAAGGGCAACCCTAACCTTCCCTCCGTGCCTCTGCGCCTCCGTGGTTCAATCTTTTCCTTCGTGACCTTTGTGAACTTTGTGGTGAGATTTCTTTCCCGCCGCGAAGCGGCGGCACGCACGGCGGCGCGCAAGGGCTTGCCGGGCCAGGAAAAAACGCTTATGCTATGAGCCTTGGGGAGTCCGGCCAATGCTGCCGCGCATAGAACACGTCATCGAGAAGGTCAAGCTTTACAACCCTTCTTCCGACGACAAGCTGATTCAGCGGGCGTACCTTTTCTCGGCGATGGCGCACGAGGGGCAGACCCGTTACTCCGGCGAGCCGTACCTGATCCACCCCATCGCCGTCGCGGACATCCTCGCCGAGTTGAAGGCCGACGACATCGCGCTGGTGGCCGGGCTGCTGCACGACGTCGTGGAGGACAACCATTCCGTCAACCTCCCTGAAATCCAGAAGCGCTTCGGCCAGGAGGTGGCCCACATCGTCGAGGGCCTCACGAAGATTGAGGAGAAGCTGCCCGGCGGCGAGCGCAAGGAGTGGGCGACGCTGCGCAAGGTCATTCTGGCGATGGCCGGGGACATCAGGGTGATCCTCGTCAAGCTGGCGGACCGGCTTCACAACCTCAGGACCATGGAGGCGCTCCCAGAGGAGAAGCGTCCGGCGAAGGCCAAGGAGACCCTCGAAATATACGCCCCCATCGCCTACCGGCTGGGCCTCGGCAAGATGAAAACCGAGCTCGAGGACCTCGCGTTCCGCTACGGTTATCCCGAGGACTACGAAAAGCTGACCTCCGCCCTCTCCTCCAAGAGGACTTACAGCGACGGTTTTTTGGAGGAGACCCGCGTCACGCTGGAAAAGATATTGAGCGACCTGCAAGTAAAGGGGGAGGTCAAGGGAAGGACCAAGCACCTCTACAGCATCTTTCAGAAGCTGGAGCGCCAGTCCATCGCGGTCGAGCAGGTCTATGACTACATGGCCTTCAGGATACTCGTCGGAGACGTGAGGGACTGTTACGCGGTGCTCGGGGGCATTCATACGTTGTGGAAGCCGATACCCGGCCGTTTCAAGGACTTCATCGCCATCCCGAAGGACAACCACTACCGCTCGCTTCACACTTCCGTGGTGGGCGCCAACGGGCAGCCGTTCGAGATACAGATCCGCACATGGCGGATGCACGCCGAGGCCGAAAACGGCATCGCCGCCCACTGGAAGTACAAGGAGGGGCGCCTTACCAAGGAGGACGAGGAGGCGACGAACGCCTGGCTCAAGCAGCTCGACGAGATCAGGCAGGGAAGCCAGAGTTCCGCCGAGTTCGTGCAAAACCTCCGGCTCGACCTCTTTCCCAAGGAGGTCTACGTCTTCACTCCCAAGGGGGCCGTCATGTCTTTCCCGCGCGGCGCGACCCCCATTGATTTCGCTTACGCCGTGCACACCCAGATCGGCAACAGGTGCACCGGGGCGAAGATCAACGGCAAGCTCGTCCCCTTGAAAACGCAGTTGAACAGCGGGGACAGAATAGAGATCGTGACCAGCCCAAACGGGAAGCCGTCCCGCGACTGGCTGGACTCGGTCGTGACGAGCCGGGCGATCAACAAGATCAAGAGCTGGCTGAACCAGCAGGAGAAGGAACGGGCCATTGAAATCGGCAAGGCGTCGCTGGACCGGGAGTGCAGGCGCCTCAAGGTCCATCTCAAAGAAGCCCAGGAGTCGGGGTTCCTCGCCGAGCTTCTCAAGAAGCTCGCTCTCGCCGACCTGGACGTCCTCTACGCCGAGATCGGCTATGGCAAGATCGCGGCCAGGACGATAGCGCGCCGCCTCGTCCCGGACCTGGAGACCATCCAGCCGCCTATAGCCGAGCCCCGAATGGAGCCGTCAAAAGGGGCGCCGATAGTGGTAAGAGGGGCCAGCGATTTGCTCACGACGCTGGCCAAGTGCTGCAAGCCTATACGCGGCGACGAGATAGTCGGCTTCATAAGCCGTGGCAAGGGGCTCGTCGTCCACAGGGCAAGCTGCAAGAACCTTCAGCGCCTGGCTTACAATCCGGACCGGATCCTTGAAGTCGCCTGGGAGAAGCCGTCCGAGGCCGCGCCGGCCCTTCACGACGTTCCCGTCACTCTCCACACCGAGGACCGACCGGGGATGGTCGCCGCCGTCACCAAGATCGTTGCCGACAACAAGGCGGGGATCAGGCACATCGAAGGCGTCTTGACCGGAGGAGGAGAAGGACGGATAAAGCTCGTCCTGGCGGTGAGGGACAAGTCCCACCTCAGCCAGATTCTGCGGCAGTTTTCCAAGGTCGCCGGAGTCGTCGAGGTCAGGCGCGACATAAGGTAGTTGACTGTTGCGGGCAGCCGGGAGCAGTGCTTGTCCCGCTCCGCCATCCGTTCCTTCTTGCTCCCGCCATCGTTGCACGATTCTCGTTCTTGACCACGTTTCATGAATTGTCTATACTTCACCACTGTCAGGGGAGGTGCGGGATGACGAAGACCGAGTTGATCCAGAAGCTCGCCGACATGACCGGCGTTCAGAAGAAGGACGTGCGGGCGGTGATTGACGCGCTCACCCATTCGCGCCCTGGCAAGGGCCTCGTAGTCACGACCTTGAAGAACCGCGAGAAGGTCACCATCGCCGGCTTCGGCACGTTCCACATCAGGGTGCGCAAGGCGCGCAAAGCCAGAAACCCGAGGACGGGCGAACAGGTGAAGGTGACCGACAGGTATTACCCAGCCTTCAAGCCGGCGAAATCGTTCAAAGAGGCGCTGCGAAAGAAGTAGGCGCCACGGGCCTTCCATCGCGACCAACCCGCGCGTGACGGAGCGGTCCGTCCGCACCGAACGCCTATCTCATCCCGGGCCTCCCTCCTGGCCCCGTGGCGCTGGATCGTGTCCGCTTTATCCTCCGCGCCTTCCGCAAGATGGTGATATAATGGCGCATTCTGGAGGAGGCTTCTTGACCAAGCACCAATCCACCGTTGACCAGGCCAGGAAAAACGCACTCGACTTCAAAAGGAACCGGGACGCCAACCTCGACATGGCCAGGCGGATCACCGACCTTGAGGCGGTCTTGAAAAAGGGCGGCGGCGACGCGGCCGTCAAGAAGCAGCACGATAAGGGCAGGATGACGGCGCGCGAGAGAATCGCACTGGTTCTCGATTCGGAGGACTCCTTCCAGGAACTTGGACTCTTCGCCGCCCACGAGATGTACCAGGAGTGGGGCGGCGCGCCGGCCGCCGGCGTCGTAACCGGGACGGGCCTTATACAGGGCAGGCTCTTCATGATCATCGCCAACGACGCCACCGTGAAAGCCGGCGCATTCTTCCCCATGACGACGAAGAAGGTGATACGCGCGCAAACGATCGCGCTGGAGAACCGCCTTCCCGTCCTCTACCTCGTTGACTCCGCCGGGGTCTTTCTTCCCCTTCAGGACGAGGTCTTCCCTGACATTGACGATTTCGGGCGGGTCTTCTATCTCAACGCACGGCTCTCCGCGGCGGGCGTCCTTCAGATCGCGGCGATAATGGGCTCGTGCGTGGCGGGAGGGGCCTATCTGCCTGTCATGTGCGACACGCTTTTGATGACCGAAGGTTCCGGCCTCTACCTTGGAGGCCCGGCTCTTGTGAAGGCCGCCATAGGGCAGGCGATAAGCTCCGACGAGCTGGGCGGCGCGAAGGTTCACTCCGCGGTTTCCGGCACCGTTGATTTCAGGGAGAAGGACGACGCCTCGTGCATTGAGCGGATCCGCGAGGTCGCCTCGCACCTGGCGCCCCCGCCGGTTCCTCCGTTCAGGAGGGAGAAGCCCCAGGAACCGCTCTTTCCGGCCGGCGACATCTACGGCATTTTCCCGGAGTCCTCCTCTGGACAGTACGACGTCCGCGAGATCATCGCCAGGGTAGCCGACTCAAGCGACTTCACCGAGTACAGGGCCGAGTACGGCAGGACCATCGTCTGCGGGTATTGCCGGATCGGGGGCTGGTCCTGTGGCATCGTAGCGAACCAGAAGATACACATGAAAGAAAAAGGCAAGCCCGTCGAAATCGGAGGCGTCATTTACGTCGAGAGCGCCAACAAGGCGGCGCGCTTCATCCTCGACTGCGCCCAGCAGCGGGTGCCGCTCGTATTCCTCCACGACGTCAGTGGCTTCATGGTCGGGCGAGACGCGGAATACGCCGGAATCATAAGGGCGGGCGCCAAGATGGTCAACGCAGTCTCAAACGCCGAGGTGCCCAAGATATCGGTGATCCTCGGAGGCTCCTTTGGGGCCGGCCACTATGCCATGTGCGGCCGCGCGTACGGGCCCCGGTTCCTCTTGTCCTGGCCCTCCGCGAAATACGCCGTCATGGGCGCCGACCAAGCCGCGAACACGCTTTTGGACATCAGGCTCTCCCAGCTCAAGAAGAGCGGCAAGGAGATCACCGACGAACAGAAGCAGAAGGCCCTCATGGAAATCAAGCAGCGTTACACCGAGGCCACGGACCCGAAATACGCCGCCGCGCGCCTCTGGATAGACGGCATCATTGACCCTGGCAAAACCAGGGAGGCGCTCATCCGCGCTCTCGACATAGCCGCCCTGAATCCCGACGTGCCGCCTCTCAAGACCGGCGTCTTCCAGACCTGAGGAGTGACTTTGCCAGAAAACGTCCTGCTCTCCGAACGCACCGGCAAGACGCTGCTTCTGACGCTCAACCGGCCGGAGGCCCGCAACGCGCTGAACCCGGAGCTGGTCTCCTCGCTGATCACCGCCCTGAGGGAGGCCTCCGCCGGCAAGAACCTCAGGGCGATCGTTCTGACCGGCGCCGGAGAATCTTTTTGCGCCGGGGCCGACCTCGAAGTTCTGCGCGCCATGCGGCGGTCGGCGCCTTCTGAAAACATGGCCGACTCGGAGAGGTTCAAGGCGCTCTTTCTCGCCATCATTGATTCTCCCCTGCCGGTGATCGCCGCCGTCAACGGCGCCGCCCTCGCCGGCGGCTGCGGCCTGGCGACGGCATGCGATCTCATTGTGGCGGCTCCCGAGGCTTCGTTCGGCTACCCGGAGGTCAAGGTCGGATTTGTCGCCGCGCTGGTGTCCGTCCTCGTTTCAAGGCAGCTCGGCGAGCGCGCGGCGAGGGAGATGCTGCTCAGCGGCCGCGCCTACACCGCCGAGGAAGCGGCTTCGATGGGCCTCGTTTCCTCGCTGGCCCCGCGGGCCGAACTAATTGGCCGGGCGCTCGGCGAGGCCCGGCGCCTTTCCAGCGGAGCGCCGGAGGCGCTGGCGATGACCAAGGAACTGCTCGCCAGGACATCGGGACTCCCTCTGCGCACGGCGCTAGAAACGGCGGCTTCCGCCAATCTTATTGCCAGGGAAAGCGACAACGTCCGTGAGGGGCTCGACGCGTTTTTCTCTAAACGCAAGCCCAATTGGGTGCGAGATGGCTCAGGCGGCGATTAACGGCGGTCGTTCTTTGTCATCCTGGCTGAAGCGCTCCGAGGCGGCCTGGGCCACGGAGTGGGGCAAGGCGTTGCCCGTCGAGATTCCTTCGTTTCGGCCGATTGACGCCGCGCGCGTCGGCAAAATGACTGAGGCCTGCGCCAAAAGTTTCACCGCCGGCTGGATGGGCGGGCTGCCCGAGCCCACGATGCCTCTTTGCGAGACGCTCGCGGCTTATGGCATAGAGCAGGGCCTTCGCATAGCCGACATGGCGAGGGCGATGGAGATCGGCAGAAAGACGCTCGTCGCCAGGCTGTCCTCCTCCAAGCTTGCCTCGAAAACCGAGGCGCTCGCCAGGGTCAACCAGGCCTTCGGCCAGGCGCTATACGGGTTTCTGGACGCGTTCCAGATGCAGGCGGAGAGGCGCGAAGCCGAGGCCAGGCGTCAGCTCGAAGCCTGCGAGGTAGGGGCGGCGCGCTTTCAAGAAGAATGGGACATACTCGACCAGATCCTCGCCGCCATGAACGTCGGCATCATTCTGCTCGACTCCAGCCTCAAGATAATCTGGATGAACCGCGGAATGCCGCGCGAGCTTTTGGCGATCGCTCCCGAGCGCGCGGTCGGCAAGCCCTGCGCTCACGTGCTCCGCCTGGGGTGCGACCAGTGCCAGGAGTCGGCCATAGCGGACGAGGAGGCGCCGAAGGGCACGATACAGCGGATCGTCCAGACCGGCGAGCCCGGCTCAACGAGGGATTTCCTCATGCTCGTCCGTCCCGTGACCTTCGCGGCCGTCAAGGGCCCGCACGTGATGCAGATATTTCTAGACATCACGTCGCAGCAGGAGGCGCAGCGTTCACTGGCCAGGACGCGCGAAATGGTGCGGAACATTCTCGACTCCTCGGTCAATGCCATAATCGCCACCGACACGGACGGGAGGATCACGGTCTTCAACCGCACGGCCAGCAGGGTCTTCGGCCTGACCGAAGAGGAGGTGCTTGGCGCCAGGGTCTCCGACTACTATATCGGCGGCAGGGCCGAGGCGGCGCGCATCACCCGCTCGTTGAAGGAGCAGGGGTTCGTCCGCGACACCGTCACCGCGTTCAGGGACAAGCGCGGGGCAACCGTGCCGGTGCGCCTCACCGCGAGCCTCTTGAAGGACGAGCGCGGCGAGGTCATAGGCACCATGGGATTCGCCCAGGACATCAGCATCGAGGAGGCGCTCCGCAAGGAGGTCGCCTCCAGGGACCGGTACTTGCTTTCGCTTCTTCACGGCTCTACCGACGGCCTCATCACCGTTGACTCCCAAGGCCGCGTGGCCTCTTGGAACAGGGGCGCCGCCCTGATTTTCGGGATCGAGGCCGAAAAGGCCCTGGGGAACCCGGTGGAGGCCTTCTTCAAGCCGGAGCACACCACTCCGCTGCCAGGGGCCAGGGAGGACCTTCCAACTTCCGAGCGGTTCGAGTACACGGTGCGAGACAACGCAAGAGCGATTGACCTTCTGGTAACCAGGACTGAAATAACCGGCGGAGCGGAGCGAGGCGTTTCCTACGTCCTGAAGGACGTTACGGAGCTGAAGCGGCTCCAGAGGCAGCTCGGCGAGGCCGAGCACCTCGCGGAACTTGGCCGCCTGGCGGCCTCCATCGCCCACGAGATAAAGAACCCAATCGCCGGCCTCAGGGGCGCGATGGAGGTCATGGGCGGCGTTCACGTGGAGAGCGACCCGCGCTTCGCCATTTTCAGGGAGGCCCTCTCGCAGATCCGCCGCCTTGACGCGCTCGTCAAGGATCTCCTTGCCTACGCGAGGCCGCTCAACCTCCGCGCCGAGCCAGTTCCCGTGCACCTCCTCGTCGAAGCGTCAGCCGGGCTCTGCAAGGAGGCCCTCTGCTCGCCCAGCATCGTCTTCAGAAACCTGGTGCGAGAGGACCTTCCAAACGTGATGGCCGACCCGTTGCAGATACAGCAGGTTCTCGCCAACCTCATTACCAACGCCGTTCAGGCCATGCCGGACGGAGGCACCGTCACGGTTGACGCAAGTTCCGACGAGGAGTTCGTCGTGTTGACCGTCGCCGACACAGGCACGGGCATCCCCCCGGAGGTCATGGCCAGCATGTTCAAGCCCTTCTTCACCACCAAGCACGTCGGTACCGGGCTCGGCCTTTCCATCGTCCAGAGGCTGGTCCGCGGCCACGGAGGATTGTGCGAGGTTTCATCGGAGCCCGGGAAAGGGGCCGTCTTCATGGTCCGCCTGCCCGCGGAAAAGAGGAAAATCTGATGGCGAACGAGACGATTCTGCTTGTGGAGGACGAAAAGCTCATCCGCTGGTCGCTTGCGAACCGGCTGGCCAAGGAGGGCTTTCGAGTCCTCGAAAGCGACAAGGGCGGGCAGGCGCTCAAAATGCTGGACGAGACGCAGGTGGACCTTCTCCTCCTGGATTACAGGCTGCCCGACATGGACGGGATACAGGTCCTCCGCTCGGTCGGCAAGCGCTTCAGGGACCTGCCCGTGATCATGATGACCGCCTACTCCACGGTGGAAAGCGCCATAGAGGCGATGAAGCTCGGCGCTTTCGATTACCTGAACAAGCCGTTCGAGATGGACGAGATCCTCGTCACGATCCAGAAAGCCTTGGAAACGACGGCGCTGAAGCGGGAGCTGGGGCGCTACCGCCGCGAGCACGAAGAGCGCTTCGGCCTCGGCAACCTTATCGGCCACAACCTCAAGATGCGGGAGGTTTTCGACCTCGTGAAGAAGATCGCCGCGTCGTCCGCAACCACCATCCTGATCCAGGGCGAGAGCGGCACCGGAAAAGACCTTCTCGCCAACGCGATTCACTACGCCTCGGACAGGGCCAAGAAGCCCTTCATGACGATAACCTGCTCGGCCCTGCCGGAGACCCTTCTCGAAACGGAACTCTTCGGCCAGGAGAAGGGCGGCTCGGGAGAATCGGGCGGAACAAAAAAGGGCATCTTCGAGCTATCCGATGGCGGGACCGTTTTTCTCGACGAGGTGGGCGAGATAAGCGAGAACATCCAGGTCAAGCTCTTGAGGCTCCTCGAAGACCGCACGCTCAAGCGCACCGGCGGCGTGACCGACATCCCCGTGGACGTGCGCGTCATCGCCTCCTCGAACGTGAGCCTCGAACAGGTCGCCAGGGAGGGGCGGTTCAGGAAGGACCTCTACTACAGGCTGAATGTCCTCCCGATCTCTCTTCCACCGCTTAGGGAGCGTCCCGAGGACATTCCCCTTCTCGTGAAGCATTTCATCGAACACTACAACCGGGAGTTCAAGAAGAACACGCTGGGAGCGAGCAGGGCCGCCATGCTCGCCCTTGCCGAACATGCCTGGCCAGGCAACGTGCGCGAGCTGAAGAACCTGATCGAGCGCGTAATGATCCTCGAAAACAAAGAGGTCATAGACGTCGAGGACCTGCCCCGGGAGATAGTGGGGCGCCAGACGGAGGAGAACATCGAGCAACGCTTCGAGCTTCCTCCGCAGGGCGTCGTGCTGGAGGAGGTCGAGCGCAGCTTGATCGAGCAGGCATTGAAGAGGGCTGGAGGCAACCAGAGCAGGGCGGCGAGGCTTCTCGGCCTCACCAGGGACACGCTCAGGTACCGCCTCAAGAAGTTCAGCCTGGAAGGCACGGAAGGCCAGTCCAAGTAGCAAGTTCCGCGGGCCACCACCCGCTTGGAGGAGAGCATGGCGACAGAGCAGCAAGGAAACCACACACCGGTGATCCCCTCGAACCAGACACTCCCGGAAATAACCTTGAAGGCGCTCATTCTCGGGATCGTCCTCGCCGTGATCCTCGCCGCGGCGAACGGCTACCTTGGACTCTTCGCCGGCATGACCGTCTCCGCCTCGATACCGGCCGCGGTGATCTCCATGGCGGTCTTCTCTCTCTTCAAGCGCAGCAACATCCTTGAAAACAACATCGTCCAGACTGCGGCCTCAGCCGGAGAGGCCGTCGCGGCGGCGGCCGTCTTCACAATCCCGGGCCTAGTCATTCTCGGGTTCTGGAAGGACTACAACTACTGGCAGACCTTCCTCATCTGCGCGCTCGGAGGAACGATAGGAGTCCTATTCTCCGTCCCCTTGAGGCGTGCCCTCGTGGTCCAGAGCTCGAAGGAAATTAAGTTCCCGGAGGGCATTGCCACGGCCGAAGTCCTCAAGGCCGGACAGGCCGCCGGGGTTTCCGGAGAGAAGGGCTCTTTAGGCGCCATCATGGGCGCCGGCATCGCGGGCGGCGTTCTCAAGCTCTGCCAGGAAGCGGGCTTGAAGCTATGGACCTCTTCCCTCGAACTTGGCACCAGGGCTGGAAGCGCGGTCGCCTATATCGGCAGCGACCTCTCTCCCGCGCTTCTCGGCGTCGGCTACATCGTCGGCCTCAACATCGCGGTGCTCGTCTTTCTGGGCGGGGCGCTCTCGTGGTGGATCGCCATTCCGCTATACGCGGCAACGCACGGCTGGCCCGTCGCCGCGGACAACACTCCTCTCGGCGCGGTTGACGGGGCGACGGCGCTCTGGGCCACCCAAATCCGCTACCTTGGCGTCGGGGCAATGTGCGTCGGCGGCTTCTGGGCGATCATCCAGATGCGAAACCAGTTGCTCACCGGCGTGGCCAGCGGGCTAAGGGCGCTCAAGGATGAGAAGTCAGGCGGCTCGATAGAACGGACCGACAAGGACATCCCGATGCTCTGGGTGATCCTCTGCGCCGTGGCGTCAATCGTCCCCCTCTTCTTCGTCTATCACCTCGTCGTCGCGAGCACGATGGTCAGCCTCGTGATGGCGGCCATCATGATCGTCGCCGGCTTCTTGTTCGCCGCGGTGGCGGGTTACATGGCGGGGCTGGTCGGTTCGTCCAACAACCCGATTTCGGGGGTCACGATCTCCACCATCCTTTTCGCCTCCCTCGTGCTGCTGCTCTTCCTTGGCCACGGAAGCGCCACCGGCCCGGCGGCGGCCATTCTTATCGGAGCGGTCGTCTGCTGCGCGGCTTCAATCTCCGGAGACAATTTGCAGGACTTGAAGGCCGGCTACCTGGTCGGCGCGACGCCTTGGAA
>JBBINO010000021.1:6712-22545 GCA_037443845.1 Acidobacteriota bacterium | reverse complement strand
ATATACCTTCCCTTCAAGCTGTCCGTACCCATTCTCGCCGGGGGGCTGATCTCATATTTCGTCTCGCTTGCCAGGGCAAAGCGCGAACGGGGCGCCTCTGGCGAGTTGGCCGCGAAATTGAAGGAGGCGTCGGAGCGCGGAGACCGGCTGGGGCTTCTCTTCGCATCCGGCCTGATCTCCGGAGAGGCCCTGATGGGGATTCTGCTCGCCGTGCCGATTACCCTCGCCGGCATATGGCCAGTCTTCAAAGGCGATTTTATGGCCGTCGTCAAAGAGCCGCCCTTTGGCGGATGGCCGGGCCTTGCCGCGATGTGCCTGCTTGTATACGTACTTTACAGGCTGGTCATGAAGCCCACGCGTGAGACGCGATAGGCCGCCATGCCTCCGGAGGCGGCGGTATTCGATCTCGACGGCACGCTGATTGACAGCAGGCTGGACGTGCTCGCGGCCTTCCACTACGCCTTCGAGAAAGTCAAAGAACCTCCGCCTCCGGATGAGATGCTTGTGGCGACGATCGGCCACAGGCTCAGGGATTGCTTCCGGCCTTTTCTGCACGACGACGCCCGCTGCGACGAGGCGGCCGTCCACTTCCGTACATGGTACGAAGGCCATTACCTCGACAACACGCTTCCATTTCCTGGAATCGGCCAAGCCTTGCAAACGCTTTCCACGAAGATGCCCCTCGCCATCGTGACGATGAAAAAAGGCTACTTTTCGCGCAAGCTGGTCACGCACTTCGGCTGGGACGACTACATCTCTTTCGTCGTCGGGGCGGAGGAAGGGTTGCCATCCAAGCCAAGTCCGGCGATGCTGCTTTTCGCCCTCGAAAAGCTTGGGATTGCCCCAGCAGCATCCGTTTACGTGGGCGATACGGATATTGATGCCGCTACAGCCTCGGCGGCCGGATCGCCATTCTGCTTCGCCGCCTGGGGCTATGGCGCGATGACCGACGGCCAGCGAGCCATAGCCGCCCTTTCTGCGCCGGAGGAACTGCCCGCGACGCTCCTGTCATTGAATATCGCCACCGCCTGAGATTCTAGCGAAGCCGGAAGTTCACGGTGATGACCTTGATGACACGCACCGGGGAGCCCGCGTTCGTCGAGCTTCTGGTGAAGCGCCATCTCCTAACCGCATCGAGCGCCGACTGGCCGAAGAGCGGGTTGGTGGCCGTGACTACTTCCGCGTCCTCGACGTCGCCACCTGCTCCGATTGTGATTTTGATGACCGCCCTGCCCTCAACACCCATCGCCTTGAGCGCGGCGGGATATTCGGGCTCCACCTGGCTCACGATCTCCGGCGCTTTGGCAAGATCGTAGTCATGAAGAACGGGGGGCTCCTTCATGACATATTCCCCCGTGCTTTCTCCAGGAAGTAAGCCTTCCACCTGTATAAAGCCCTGCTCCGCCTGCGACTCAACCCCTGGCGTGTACCTCTCCGGCCCGACAGGCTGGATTCCAACAGGCGGCTGGGCCGGGGCTTCAATCGCCCTGGGCACGACCTTTTCGCTCTGCTTCTGGACCGCCTCCTCTCTCGTCACCTGCGCCTTATGAACGATCTTGACCGGGATTTCAATGGACAGCGGTTCCCTGAAGCGAAGGATCGCCAGCGGAGCCTTGACGGCGATCGGGGCGTAAAGCGTGTAAACGTACCACGTGCCCAATAGCAGGGCGTGCGCGGCAGCAGCGGCGGGCAAGCTTGCGATGCTCCTCGCTCCCCTCTTCTCCGATTTTGTTATAACCAGGGCTTCAAACATGGGCCACCTCCTCTAGCGGATAAGACCGGAAGGAGGCAAACCTGTTCCGATAAATGAAGACGGCCCGCTTTCGCGGGCCGTCGGAGGATGCATAACCTGACGCTTTAGATGAATAGCGGGGCGAGAACCAGCGTGATCGTCGAAAGCAGCTTGATCAGAACGTGCAGCGAAGGCCCGGCGGTGTCCTTGAATGGGTCGCCGACGGTGTCGCCGACAACGGCCGCGCCGTGCGTCGGGTTCTTCGTCTTCTTCCCGTCCGCGCCGACTATGTACTTGCCGCCGTGCGCGCCGGACTCGATGTACTTCTTGGCGTTGTCCCAGGCACCGCCGCCGTTGTTCAGGAAGAGAGCCATCAGGATGCCGGCGATTGTCGCAACCATCAGAAGGCCGGCAACCGCTTCAGCGGCGATCAGCGGCGATTCGGGCGTGATGAAGACCCTGAAGGCCATCCCAACGACTATTGGAGTAAAGACGACCAGCGCGCCAGGCGCGACCATCTTCTTCAGGGCCGACTTGGTGACGATGTCAACGCAGGAGCCGTAGTCGGGCTTGAAGTCCTTGGGGAACTGGATGATGTCGTTGACGCGTGGAAGCTTCGCGTATTGGCGGCGCACTTCCTCGATGATCGCCTGAGCCGCCTTGCCCACGGCCCTGATCGCCATTGAAGAGAAGAGGAAGACGAGCGCCGCGCCCAAGAGCGCGCCGACGAAAACGACCGGGTTGGCAAGGTCAACGGCGCCCATTGCTTTGCCTGAGTAATTGCCGACTTCTTCCATGTAAGCCTGGAAAAGGAGGAAGGCCGCGAGGCCGGCGGAACCGACAGCGTATCCCTTGGTCAGAGCTTTGGTCGTATTGCCAACCGCGTCGAGTCTGTCGGTCTTCTTCCGGATTTCCTCGGGCTGTTCGGACATTTCAACGATGCCCCCCGCGTTGTCCGTTATTGGGCCGAAGGTATCCATGGCAAGGATGTAAACCGCGGTCGCCAGCATTCCCATCGTCGCCACGGCGGTGCCGAAGAGTCCAGCGCTGGGAAGACCACTGCTTGCTCCCAGGTAATAAGAAATAAGAAGAGCTGCGCCAACCGTAAGCGCCGGCATCCAAACGCACTCCATGCCAACGCCGATGCCGGCGATGATGTTGGTGGCCGGGCCGGTCTGAGACGCTTCGGCAATGGACTGCACGGGCCTGAACTTGTACTCGGTGTAGTACTGAGTGATGTAGACGAAGGCGACCGAAGTTAGAACGCCCACTATGCCGCAGAGGAAGAAGTGCCACCACGCCTGTGGCGCGGCGGGGCTGTCCAGCAGCCAATAGGTCGCGCCGCCGAAACCGATCATCGCCAAAATGACGGCCACGTAGTAACCGCGGTTCAGGACCTGCATCGGGTCGAGCTTTTCCTCTTTGTCCATCTTGACCATCATGATGCCGATGATCGAGGCGATGATTCCAAAGGCTCGGGCGACGAGGGGGAACATCATGACGCCAACGATGCCCATGGAGAAGCCCATGTGGGCTTTATCAGCCACCGTTGCGAGGCCGGCGCCCAGAATCATCGCGCCGATGTTTTCTGCGGCGGTGGACTCGAAGAGGTCCGCGCCACGGCCGGCGCAGTCGCCGACGTTGTCGCCGACGAGATCGGCGATAACGGCCGGGTTGCGCGGGTCGTCTTCGGGAATACCTGCTTCCACTTTACCGACGAGGTCGGCGCCCACGTCAGCCGCCTTGGTGTAGATTCCTCCGCCAAGCTGGGCGAAAAGCGCCACGAACGAGGCTCCGAAGCCGTAACCGACAATCAGAAACGGGATCTTGGTCTCTGCAACACCGCCCACCGCAGTGACAACGCCATAGAGTCCGGCCACGCCCAGAAGGCTCATGGCCACGACCAGAAGCCCCGAAACCGCGCCGCCGCGAAGGGCGATTCTCATCGCGTCATTAAGGCTGGAAAGCGCCGCGTGAGCCGTTCGGATGTTGCTGCGGATCGAGACCCACATGCCGACGTAACCGGCGAAGACCGAGCAAAGCGCTCCCAGAACGAACGACAGCGTAATCCAGAAAGCAAGGCCCATCGAAGTCCCGACGGGGTCAAATTCGCGGTGGCTGCGAAGGAAGCCGTAGCCAACGAAAATGAAGACCGCGAACAAGAGGGCCAGGACGAGAATCGTCCTGTTCTGCCTTCTTAGAAAGGCTTCGGCGCCCTCCTTGATGGCGTCGGAAATCTTCCTCATCGCCTCCGAGCCGGTGCTTTTCGCGAGCACCCAGCGGGCGAGGTACAGCGCCATCAGGAGACCGAAGACGCTGATACCGATAACCAGACTGATCAATGGCCACGTTTTGTCCATCCGCTCCTCCTCGAAAAATGAAAGGGTTGAATTTGTGGGCGCTGGGGGGGAGCACCCGCGGCTAATCCTCCGTTTCCTCTCTCCGAAACTGAAAGAACCTTGCCGCGCGATCTCCACGGCAAGGTTCTATTTTAACCCTAAACTTTCTTCAACGCAATCCCGCACCGGACGGGGGGACCGCGTTCCGCCAGGCGCCAGCCGGGCGGACGAGCAATGGACCTAGTTCAAAACAAATCCTATGGTCTCGACCCTGCCCTGCGACCTGGCAATATCCAGAGCCTTGACGACGGTTTCGTAGGTTGCCTGGTCATCGGCGTCAACGAAAAGAATCTTGTCGGGCCTGGTCGCGTAGATGGCGCCCAGCCGTTCGCCAAGGTCCTGCATCGTCACCGGCGACTTGTTGATGGCCATCCCGCCGTTCCGGTCTATCTGAAGGACGATGACGTTCGGCGGAGGGCCGCCCTTGGTGGGCTCCGCTTTCTGCGGCACCTGCGCGTCAAAGCCCTTCTGCAGGATGGGCGTGATGACCATGAAGATGATGATCAGCACCAGCAGCACGTCAACGAGTGGCGTGATATTGATGTCCGATTTCGGGCGAGATGCTCCAATATCCATAGACATGGGTTCGACCTTTCGCTACTTGGCCATGCTGCTGGCCGCGTTGCCCGTGACCGGCATGCCCTTTTCGTCAACGTGCTGGGCCAAAAGGCCGATCTGCTTGAAGCCGACGTCCTGGACTATCTTCAAGACCCGCTTGACCTCGCCGAAGTCAATGTCCTTGAACCCTTTGAGGAAAACCCTCTTGGAGGGGCCGCGCTGGTAAGCCTCGCTCAGGTCATCCTTGAGGGCTTCGAGCGGCCGGTCCTTGTCACCGAAGTAAAAATGGACGACGTTCTTGTCCTTGGTGACAGCGAGGATGATGCTTCCCTCTTTGTCGGCGTCTGACTCGCCCTGCGGGTTTCTCGCGGTGGGCAGGTCAACCGGTACGCCCTTCTGCAACATGGGCGTCACCACCATGAAGATAATCAACAGCACGAGGCAAACGTCGCAGAACGGCGTTACGTTGATGTCGCTGACAGCACCGCCGCTGCCTACGTTCATGCTCATCTGAGCCTCCTGGGCTTGACCTTACTCTTCGCGGCCGGTGACCTTGAGGAAGTGGTCAATCAGCTCTGAAGAGGCGTTGCTCATCTCGATGGAGAAAAGGTCCGCCTTGTTGACGAAGTAGTTGAAGAACCAGACGGCCGGGATGGCCACGAAGAGGCCGAACGCCGTCGTGACGAGAGCTTCGGCGATACCGCCAGCGACCGCGCCGATGCCGCCCGACCCGGTGGTCTTCATTCCTTCGAAGGCGTTGATGATGCCGACGACCGTTCCGAAGAGGCCAACGAAAGGAGCCGTCGCGCCGATCGTGGCAAGGAAGTTGAGGCCACGGCGCATTTCGGTGCTCGTCTTGACCGCCGCGCGCTCGATCGCCCTCTTGGAGGCCTCGATCACGTTGTAGTTGGTGCTCTCCGTTTCGGCCTTGAACTCAAGAAGCGCCGCCTTGAAGACCTTCGCGATATGGCTGTTCTTGTTGGTCTCGGCCAGGCGGACGCAATCGTCGAGCTTGTTGGCCTTCAGCAGGGGCCCCACCTTGCCGATGAAGGCAAGCGACTGCTTCTTCGCCGACAGGAAGAGGATGAAGCGGTCAATGAAGACCCAGATCGAGATTAGGGACATGATCAAGAGGACGAAAACGACCATCTTGGCCAGAAGCCCCATCGAAGCCCAAAGTCCGGTAAGGGATAGATCCATTGCATGCTCCTTTCAGAAAGTCGAGCGCTTAAAACCCTAATTTAGTGCAACGTGAAAACTATTCTTTGCGTCCAAAAGACCTTGACAGCCTGCCCGCTCTGAGTCGTCGGCTTGCTGAACTTCCATTTCCGAACCGCTTCGAGAGCAGCATCGTTGAAGATCGGGTTGTCCGATTTAAGAATTCGTGCGTTGACCACGTCGCCGTTCTCATCAACAATCAACTCGCAATAGACGGTGCCCTGCAAGCCCATGGCAAGGGCGGCTGGAGGGTAAGTGGGGCTGATCTGGTGGACAATCTTGAGCGGAGCCGTGCTTCCCATAGGCATAACGGTCTGCGTAGTGGTTGCCGACCCCAGGACGCCGCCGAGCACGCCACCCTCGACGCCACCCTCGACGCCGCCTTCGACCCCGCCCTCGCCAGCTCCCGCGTTGCTGACCGCCGGCGGAGGAATCTTCTCTGGGATCACCGTCGGCGTCACGAGCTTGTTCGGGTCCATGGGAGCCGGTGCCTCGACCTTAGGAGCCGCGACCTTTGGCGCCGGCGGTGGCGGCGGCGGAGGCGGCGGCGGCGGGGGCGGCGCGGCGGACGTGAAGAAGGAGACCATGATCGGCGGCGGCTCTATCACGTCGGCCGCGTATATGTTGTAAATACTGATCCCCGCTATGATGACGACGTGGATCAGCACCGCCACCGGCAGGAGCGCGATGCGCCTGGCTGACATCTTCTCTTTTTTAGTCTCTACGAGAGAATCGAACATGACTCCACCTCCACCTAGTTGGTGGACGGGGCCGCCGTTGATGGGGCGGCGGTTCCGGTCTGTTGGGCTTTCCTGGCTTCCAGCGCCTTGTCCCTCTCCTGGTTGGCCATGTTCAGGTAGTCATTGGCCTGATCCAGCAGAGCCTTCTTGGCGCGCCTGTCCTTCTCGGCGTCGGCAGCTCTGGTCGCCAGATCCTGCTTCTGCCTGTACAGCAATCCTTTGTACAAGTGTCCTTCGAAAGACATCGGCTTGAGCGCCAGGGCTTTGTCAACCGACTCGAAGCCCTTGTCCACGATTTTGGAACGGAAATCATCGGGATCCTGCTTGTTATAAGAGCGCTGCCAGCAGAGGGCCGCGATGAACAGATAGCCGCTCGGATCCTTCGGGTCGAGGTTGGCCTTCTTCTCCGAGTATTCAAGAGACTTCTCGAAATTGCCAAGCTTGCCGTACATGACGGCCAGCGTCTGCAGGATGCGGGCGTCTCCGGGGTTGGACTTCAGCATCTCCTCATAATAGCGGATGCCGTCCTCAAGCCTGTCCTGGTTCATGTACAGGTTGATGATGTAGTCCTGAATCGTGTCGTCCTTGCCCTTGATCTCCAGATACTTCTGGAACGCATCGAGCGCTTCCTGGGTAAGCTCCTTATCCTTCACCTGCTTGGACCCCGGTTCGATCAGGTTCCAGTAGCAATAGCCAAGGTGCTTCCAGTTTTCCGCTCTGCCCGGGTTGTAGGTAAGGGCTCGCTTCCAGGCATCGGCGGCGGCCTGGAACTTGCCAGCCTTGTATGCGTTGGCGGCATCCTTCATCGCGATATGCTCACGGAGCGAACTGCACCCGAGAGCCAGCGACAGGATCGCGGCGGCCAGCACCACCCGCGCCGCCCATCTTGGTCCGTGTGTGTTCTCTTTTTGGCCCGCACTCATGATCGTTGGCCTCCGAATTGAATCGTTACAGACCTGGCGCTTTCCGGTCAACTGCCTCCACCGCCATCAGACCGAATCACGCGGAAAAGGTTCCCCGGCATCGTGGCTGGTTCCTAAGACGCTTGGGAAGCTCCGGTCCGGACGATGAAAGCCCTCTACGCAAAGTGGCGCTCGCCGTTCCGACACAGGTCACGCCCCAGGTGGAATATGAGACCATATTTCAAAAAGAAATGCAAGCGCCATTGTGACCGCTTGCCTCGAGGCGTGATTTACCCCACCGGCGGCGCCTCCTTCCTTGAGGCCGCCTCGCCCGATACCATGCCCGCTACTATCAGCGCGCCTCCGAGAAGCGCGCTTGGCCCAAGCTTCTCTCCGCCGATCCAAAAGGCGAAGATGCCGGCGAAGACCGGCTCAAGAGTGAATATGAGGGCTGCCTGCGTGGCGTTCACCTTTCTTTGAAAAGCCGTCTGGACGAAGTACGCCAGAGCCGAGGCGAAGACCGCTGTCAGCAGGATTCCCTTGGCGGCCGGCCATGGCACCGGAGCCAACTGCCTCCAATGAGGCGCGGAAAATATCCAGGCCAAAACGGCGACCGTGGCCAACTGCGAAGCGACGAGCGGCGCCGTGTCATGCCGCCTGGAAAAATGCGAGGTCAGAATGAGGTGGACACCATAGACCGCCGCGCAGGCGACGCTTAAAAGATCTCCTGGATTTACCCGCCCGATTCCGCCTTCAAAGGACAAAGCTCCGAGCCCTGCCGTGGCCAGCACGACGCCGCCGATGACGAGCATCTTAGGCCTGCGCCGGCTGATGAGCGCCTCGAAAAGCGGGGTAAAAACGACGAACAGCCCGGTTATAAACCCAGAATTCGCCGCCGTAGTGTACTTTAGGCCGATCGTCTGCAAAGCGTAGCCCGAGAAGAGAGCCGCCCCCATGATTGCGCCGGCGCCAAAGGAAGCCCGTCCAGATTTGGCGAGCCTGGGCGCGAGAGCCGCTCCCACGAGAACGGCGGCTAGGCTGAACCTTATAGCCAGAAAGGGAAAGACAGGGTAAACCGCGACGGCGTCCCGGACCCAGACGAAGCTCGCCCCCCAGATGGCGGTGATGCAAATAAGGGCGGCGTAAGCCGGAACCCCGGCCCCGCCGCCCTTCATTTTGTCCACGGTAGCCTACCGCAGCGCCTCAGAGATTCGCTCGACAGCCCAGTCAATCTCTTCCTTGTTTATTACCAGAGCCGGGGCGAAACGGATCACCTGTTCGTGAGTGTCCTTCGCCAGAATTCCATGGCCCATAAGCTTTTCGCACCACGGACGGGCCTTGCCGGAGGAGTTCTTGATGATCATTCCTATCAGAAGACCCTGGCCCCTTATGCCTTCAACGTGGGGATTGCCGAGCCCCCTGAGTTTATCCATGAAGTAGCCGCCCATCTCCGCGGCCCGCTCGTCGAGCTTTTCGTCCCTCAGAACCTCGAGCGCCGCGGTCGAAACGGCCGCCGCGAGCGGGTTGCCGCCGAAGGTCGAGCCGTGGTCCCCGGGCTTAAAGACGCTCATGATCTTGTCATCGCAGACGATGGCGGAGACCGGGTACATGCCTCCGCCCAACGCCTTTCCGAGAACCATGATGTCGGCCCTGACGCCTTCATACTGGCAGGCGAACCACTTTCCAGTGCGGCAGAAGCCGGTCTGGACCTCGTCGGCCACGAGGAGCACGTTGTTCTTCCGGCAGATCGCGGCGCACTCCTTCAGGTATCCCTTCGGAGGCACTACCACGCCCGCCTCGCCCTGAACCGGCTCGACGAGGAAAGCAACCGTGTTTTTCGTGATGGCCTTTTCAAGGGCCTTCGCGTCCCCGTAGGGTATGGTCACGAAGCCGGGTGTGTACGGGCCGAAGCCGTCCTTCGTCTGGGCATCGGACGAGAATGTGATTATGGTTATCGTCCGGCCATGGAAGTTGTTGGCGCAGACGATGATCTCCTGAGAACCGGCTGGGACGCCCTTTACGTACTGGCCCCACTTCCTGGCCGTCTTCAGTGCCGTCTCGACCGCCTCTGCGCCGGTATTCATCGGCAGCGCCTTTTCGTAGCCGGTCAGCTCGCAGAGGAGCTTCAGCCATGAGCCCATTTTGTCGTTGTAGAACCCTCGCGACGTGAGGGTGAGCCTGTCGGCTTGTTCCTTGAGCGCCTTGATGATCTTCGGATGGCGGTGGCCCTGGTTGATCGCCGAGTAGGACGAGAGGCAATCCATGTACTTCTTGCCCTCGACGTCCCATACCCAAACGCGCTCCGCCTTCTCCAAAACCACCGGCAATGGGTGGTAGTTGTGAGCGCTGTATTTCTCGGATTCTTCGATGTAAGACGTGGTTTTAGGTGACGTGCTAGCCATGAAACCTCCGGATTGTGGTCAAAGGCCCGCGAGGCCGCCGGCAACCGCCGGCGGGACTTCCCGCTGGAAGCAGACATAAATATTAGCAACAAAAGCCTTTGTTGGCAATAGCACGCCCAGCTTCAATATGGTCGGGCAGCAAGGAAAGGGCCGGGCGACGCCCGGCCCCTTTGCATCCTGGTTGTCCACAACGAGCGGTCAGCCGCCCAACTGTCTTACGTTCTTCTGGGCCTTGGCTTTCAGATCCGCGTCTTTGGTGACTGCGATGAATTTCTTGTAATACTCCACGGCCTTCCTGTTGTTCTTCATCTCCTGACAGGCCGTGGCCATGTGCAGGAGGATCGCCTCGTCATTTGGATCGAGCGCCAGCACCTGCTCGCCCGCCGAGGTGAGCTCTTTGAACTTCTTTTCCTTATAAGTGCATTCGCAGATGCCCTTGAGGACAGGCAAGCGCTTGCCGTTGTCCTTTGAAACGGCCAGCAGGTCGTTGGCCGCGGGGACGGCCTTGGCACAGTCGTCCTGGGCGAAAAAGGCCTCCGCCTTGAAGAAAAGCCCCTTTTCGTCGTTCGGCCTGACCTGGAGTATCTGGCCGGCCGTATCGGCGCACTTGGCGTAGTCCTTGGCCTTGAAATAGCAGAACGCCATGTTCTGCATCATCGCGACCTTGTAGGCCTCCTTCTTCGTGATCTTGAGGAATTGCTGGAAGGTCTCGGCCGCGCCAGCGTAATCCTGGAGCTTCAACTGGGACTGCGCTATCGCCAAGAGCACGTCATCATTTTCCGGGGCCGCCGCTTTGGCTTTTTCCAAGTAAGTAAGGGCCTTGGCGGGATCCCCGTTGTCCTGTAGCATCAGGCCGGCATCATAAGCGACGTTTCGGTAAGCAGGATCCAGCGCCACGAGCTGGTCGTATTTATCCATGGCGTGCGCCATGTCTTTGCGCTGTTCGTACAGATGGCCAAGCGTATAGAGCATTTCTTTGTTTGATGGATCAACCACCAAGCCCTTTTCATAGGCCTCGGCGGCCTTGTCGTCCTGGCCCATTTCGTGGTAGACGGCCGCCTCCAGTTCATAAGGCAGGACGCTGGTCGCGTCCATGCCCGCCGCCAGCTCGGCGTTGCTGAGCGACTTTGGATAATCCTTGAGGTTTTCGTATGCCAGCGCCAGGTTGTAATAGACACCGAAGTCGGCCTGGTTAGCCTTGATGAACTTTTCGCCCAGGGCGGCCGCTTCTTCGTACTTCTTCTGCTGCATCAACTCGACCATCGTCGGGCCCTTCTGCTTGTCGCTCTTCTTGGGCTCCTCGGCGAATACCGAAAGGCTCATGAGAAGGCCGGCAACTAGAACCATCGCTCTTGCTGCTCGCATCTTTGTTTCCTCCCCAAGGGGCTCCTTGCCCCGTAAGCTCCTGTATACCATAGTTTGAGCGGCTGGTCAATAAACCGGACGGGCGAATCGGATGGCTCATCAGGGCGTAAAGCGCTGGACGCCGTACTCCTTCATCCTCCGCCAGAGCGTCACGCGGCTCATGCCCAGCTTTTGCGCGCTGAGCCCGATCCGCCACTTCGTCTCCTCCAAGGCGCGGATGATCAAATCCCTTTCCAGGTGCTCAAGCGGCGCGCGTATCTGGTGGAGCTTGACGGGGGGCACCGGCGTCGAGCCGTCAACGGCGAGGGGAAGGTCGGAAGCCCTGATGACTCCCCCCTGGCAACGGATGGCGGCGTGCTCGATGATGTTTTCCAGCTCGCGGATGTTTCCGGGAAAGCGGTAATTCATAAGCTTGGTCATCGCCTCGGCCTCGATCCCCTCCATCCTTTTCGACGTCATCTTGGCGGCGCACTTTTTCAGGAAGAGGCCTGCGAGCAGAGGTATGTCCTCGCTCCTCTCACGCAAAGGCGGCAGCGGAATTCGGAAGACATTCAAGCGGTAATAGAGATCCTGCCTGAAGTTACCCTTGGCTATCGCCTCTTCAAGGTCGCGGTTGGTGGCGGCGATCAGCCTTACGTCAACTTTGACCGTGCGCGACGAGCCCACCTTCTCGAACTCGCCCTCCTGCAAAACCCGCAGGAGCTTGACTTGCGTGGTGACAGGAGCGTCGCCGATCTCGTCCAAGAAGAGCGTGCCGCCGTCAGCCATCTCGAACCGGCCAGCCTTTTCCGAAGTCGCGCCGGTGAAGGCCCCTTTCACGTGGCCGAAAAGCTCGCTTTCGATCACGCCCTCGTTCAGCGCCGCGAAGTTGACCTTGACCAGCGGGCGGCCGTTTCGCACCGAATTCGAGTGAATCGCCTCGGCCACCAGCTCCTTGCCCGTCCCGCTCTCTCCGGTTATGAGGACGTTGCTGTCGGTCACCGATACCATTCTGATCAGGTTGAAGACCTCGGCCATGGCGGGGTTCTTGCCAATCATGTTTCCGAAGCTGTAAGCTCCCGCTTCGGGACGGCTCAGAGGCAACACGCGCCCGGCGTTGCTGAATATTTCGACGCCGCCTTCCACCTCCCCCGTAGCGCCGCGCAGAAGAATGACGTTGGTGCGGCAGTATACGCGGCGGCCGTCCTTGGCCCTGTACCACATGTTCACGTCGTGCATGTCCCTGTCTTGCTGAATCGCCCGGGTAAGCGGGCAGTTTGCCTCGCATTCGGTCGTTCTCGTGATGGACTTGCACCTTTGGTCAATGACCTCGCCGGCTTCGTAACCGAGAAGCTCCCGCGCCCTCGCGTTTATATATATGATGTGGCGCTCCTTGCTTATCATGATGACGCCGTCATGAATAGATTCCAATATCTTGAGCGCGTTGGGATCTTCAATCGGATTCTTCAATGGACTTCCCTATTTGGGCGGTTACTTCCCCGATGTTCGCCTCGGTCCGGCGGCCGAACGTCTTGCCGCCCTTGACCACCATCACGTTCGGGCCCTCTCCGCAGAGGCCCAGGCATGAGACGTAAGCTATCTTGACGGCGCCGGCCTCGAACTCCCTCGCCAGCTGCTTCAAAATGACGCGGAGTTTCTCCGTGTTGCCCTGCTTCGAGCAAGTGTCTCCCTTGCAGACGAGTACGTACACCTTCTTTCTTTTAGGTTTGCCCTCAGCGTCCGTCATCCGACCTGCCTCTCGAAACGGCCGACATCAGCGCGCTGGACAGTTCCCGCACGTCGGCTTCCGTGGTGCCCCGCCCCATGCTGATTCTCACAGGCGAAGTGCCTGGGGGCAGCGTGACACCCATGCATTCTAATACACGCGGCAGCGATTCGCCTCCCTCGTGGCAGGCCGAGCCGGTGCCGGCGGCGATCTTCAGATCATCGAGCCTCTTGGCCAGCGCCATGCCGCTTAGCCCCGGAATGGCGAAGAAGCTGGTGTTGGGGATGCGCGTGGCCGTAGCGCCAAAGACCACGGCGCCCGCTTGCGCGAGAACCCCCTCTTCGAGCGTTCTTCTCAACTCCGCCAGCTTCGCGAATTCGGCGAGCCCGCCTGAAGCGAGAAGAGCTGCCACGCCGAAACCGGCCGCGAGGGGAACCGCTTCCGTCGAGCTTCTCCGGCCGGACTCCTGCCCGCCCCCGGTCAACACCGGCGCCAGCGGCGCGGCCCGCCTGGCCACCAGCGCGGCGATGCCCTTCGGCCCATACATCTTGTGCGCCGCCATCGTCATGTAGTCCGGAGAGGCGGAGCCCCATGGCGATGCCACTTTGCCCATCGCCTGGGCCGCGTCGGTATGAAAGAGGGCACCGTGCTTCCGGCACATTGCGGCCACCGCTTTCAGCGGCTGCAAGACGCCCGTCTCGTTGTGGGCCGCCATCACGGAGACAAGCCCAACGTCATCGCCCATGAGCAGCTCGAACGCCGCCAGGTCAACCGCGCCATCGGCCGTGACGGGGGCCTCGTCCACTTTGAATCCCATGGCCCTAAGCTTCTGGCACGCAGCGAGGACTGACGGATGTTCGATGGCGGAAACCACCACGCGGCGCCTTGGCGCGGGAACCTCCGCCGCAGAGAGGATCGCCACGTGGTTTGCCTCGGTCGCCGAGCCGGTGAATATGACTTCGTCCGATGAGCACCCGGCAAGGCCGGCCACGCGCGACCTGGCCTGTTCCAACAACGCTCTCGCCCTTCTTCCGGGCCCGTGAAGGCTCGATGGGTTCGCGAACCCCTCCCGCTCAGCCTGGACACAAGCCTCCGCCACCTCGGGCGCCTCGGGCGTCGTGGCGTTGCAGTCAAAGTAAAGAGTGGAGTCTCCAAGCCTCATTCCGCGCTAACCTCCAAGGCCATCGCGAGCTGCTCTTCTCAGGTGCCCGGCTTGCAGGTCAGGCCGCCCGCTTCGCCCGCTTCCCGCGCGGCGTAGCTCTTGCCGACTGGGAACCACTCCCCCGCCTTCCGCTGCATAAGCTTGACGCGGCCCTCGGCAGTCCAGGACGCGCTGCTGTTGTAATCCCAGCCGATATACTTGCTGTCTCCGCCTCCCTGCGTAGTGATGAGGAAGCGGTTGTCCAGTCCGCCGAAATATTTTGCCTGATCTTCGACAAGGGGAGAATCCCCTCCGGACGGATCAACTGGCACCCATCCGTAGTTAGGAAGGTAGACTTCCACCCAGCGATGGAAGACGTCGTCGCGGCTTGCGTCGTCGCCCCTGATGACCACCGAGCCTTGATATCGCGCGGGCAGCCCCGCGGCGCGGCAAAGCGCTATCATGACGAAGCTGTACTCGGAGCAGGAGCCTGACCCGCGCTTCAACACGACGGGCGCCGTATTCCATCCGCCGGCCAGCTCGTAACGCATCTTCTCTTGAATGTAGCGGTTGATTTTCTGGGCCATCCAATAGGGGTTGGTTTCTCCTCCGACCGCTTCATTGGCAGCCTTCTTGATGAATGGATCATTTATTTGGAGTTTCGGCCCGTCGGCAAGGTAGGACTGTTTGATCTCCCGCGGCACTTCGTCCAGGCCGCCCACGCTCCGTGGGTTTATGAAAAAACGGACTCTCTTCACCGTCACGTAGACGGTCATCTTCGCCGAAACCTCCCGTCCAGGCTTGACCTCATTGAAAACGAAATGGGCGAATCGCTGGCCCCACTGGTCGGTCACGAATTCGCTTGGCCTTGGCTCGTAGGTTATCTCCTTTTCGATCGTCTGGTTTGGAAGATTTTCGGGGACCGCGATGTAAACGTCGAGCGCTTTCACGGTCCCGGGGCCGAAGTTAGTCCAATCCTCGGCGTAAACCACCTTCTCATGCTTCGGGTCATACGTGACGTACGGCAAAGCCGGAGATGCATTCAGCTTCGTGAGCGTCCGTCTCTCGTAATCGCAGCACCACAGGCTGCCGCCGTCCCACGCGAGCCCAGAGGGATAAGGTCCCGGGGAGTCGAAGAAGTTAACTATCCACCCGGACTCGGGGTCAATTTGATAAATCCTGTCGCTGACGCGGTCGGCGACCCATAAGTAGTGCCCATCCCACGTCATGCCACTTTCGTGGCCCTTGCGCGGCGAGGGAAAACTTCTGAACGTGGTCCCGTCCTCCTCGTCCAGTCTCGCCAGGACGCCCGACTGCGGATCGGAAACCCAGAGGTCCTTCCCGTCCCAGGCGATTCCCTCCGGCGTAGCGGAATCCAGCGAGAGCGCCTTGACCGTCGTTTTAGAGGCAGGGTCGTAAGCGTAGGCCGTCTTGTCGGCCTCGTCGAGGCACCAGAGCCTTGAGCCGTCCCAGGCAAGTCCCAGCGGGGCATAGCCAGGCGTCTCCACCTTGGAAAGCACTTTTCCGCTGGAAGGAGAAATTCTGTAGAGCATGGCGCTGTCGTAGTCGGCCACCCAGAACGCTTCGCCGTCCCAGGCAAGCCCGGTGGGCGTTGATAGCGGCAGATTGATCGTCTGGATGACGCTGCCAGGAATGGGCGGAGTTGAACCC
>JBBINO010000021.1:0-6612 GCA_037443845.1 Acidobacteriota bacterium | reverse complement strand
CGCACGAAAATCTAATCCATCAGTTTAGATTTTTTGTGTGGCCTAAAAAGCTGTGCAACGCCCGTGGATGTTGCGTCTTGACACACAAGACTTTTCCGCTCCTATTGTGGATAACTCTGTGGATAACATTGTGGATAACCTCCGAAGCCAAGGCGGGGCAAGCGAATTGCGGAGGTTGCACACGCATTCAGCAGGCGCATTAATCAGCATTGATAATTATAGCTACTACCGCTAACCCATAGCTCACAAAGGGCTTTTCTTGCGCCATGCAAAAGTCCACCATTCTCCGTCGCTCCTCTTGTCTAAAACCTCCAAGGAGCTCGCCATTGCTATGTTTATAATATCCATCTGCTTGCCGTTCGCTATGCCGCTGCCAACGAGAAAACCGTTGCTCGCGACCCTGGCGCACAGGACCGGGAAAAGCTCGGCCAGCGTCTCCGCCAGTATGTTGGCGAAGACGCATTCGAACTTCCCGTCCGCCGCTTCGGCGCTTCCATCAATCACCAGCACGCCAGCGCCGTTGAGCGCGGCCGTCTCCCTCGCGACCCTGCACGCCTCCGGGTCGTTGTCGCACGCCACCACCCTGGGACAGCCATCCAGCCATGCGGCCACGGCGAGTACCCCCGAGCCGCAGCCGACATCGAAGACGCTCTCCGGCTTTTTGGGCAGGCTCTCCCAAACTCGGAGGCACGAAGAGGTCGTGAAGTGCTCTCCTGTTCCAAAGGCGCCCGCTGGAACAAGGCGGATCGCGACCCTCTCGCTGAACGGATTTTGCAGCTCCAAGGAAGGAAGCACTACGAAATGGCGGCCGATAGGCAAAGGGGCGAGGCTCTCCTGGTAGAGAGCGGCCCAATCCACCTCGGGCTCTTTTTCCCACCGGGCTTTCAGGCCGGGAAACTTCTCCAGCACCGCCTCCAGCGCCGGGAAAGAGTCCCCGAAATAGACACGCCATTTCTTGGGAGAGATTTCCCACGACGCCCTCGCGCCCCTGGCCCCGAGCCACTCCCACAGCTCGGCTGGGAGTGTTTCTCCAGATTCCAGCGTCAGAAAGCGCTCAGGAACCGAGGAAGAGGAGAGAGAGCCTCGGGAGCCCGAAGTGGCGGAGCGCGGCTTGGCGCGCGAGCCTTTCGACTGTGTTATCGAGGATTTCCCGGTCAAGGTTTTCACCTCCGGCTCCCTTGAGCCTGTTCAAGGAGTCGCTTCGCCATCCGGCCACCATCCCCTGAGGGCTTTCAAGCATGACGAGCCTGCCCAACTCCTCATCCAGAGGAGCGAGCTTCTTCTCCAGTTCCACCATTCCCGACTCAGCTTCCAGAGCCCGCAACTTGCGGGCCGTCTCCGAACAGAACCTGCACAGGGCCGGCAGGGCGGCCGTGTTTTCAGGGCCCAAGGCGAAGGATTCGAGAGCGAGCGCCCTCTGGGTTATGAACCGCGCCATCCTTTCCGCCGCCGGTTCGGCATTGGCTATCCCCGCCGAACGCCCCGCCGCGGCCGCGCGCAGCGAGTCGAGGGCCTCCGCCACCTGCGGCTCCGCGAACGAAAGGCAAACGGCGCGCCTTCTGGGGACTTTTCTCAGTTCCATGCGGGCGAAGTAATTCTTCACCCCTTCTTCCACCGCCTCTGGCGGCACGCCCGCCGCGAACCATTCGGCCGCTTTTTCAAAGTCGAGAGGAGAGAGCAGCAGTGGCGCCCCCCGCTGCTGGCAGAAAGCAGCCTCGACCCGCTCGAAATAGCCGAGGATGTCCGCGTCGCTCAACTGTTTTTCTCGTATATGATCCTGAGGCCCTCAAGCGTGAGGTCCTCGTCAACCACCTGAATGAGCTTGCATTCAGGGGCTATGACGCTGGCGAGCCCTCCGGTCGCGACGACCGTTTTCACCTCGCCGAACTCGCGCTTCATCCTCTTGAGGACTCCCTCCATCAAGCCGATGTACCCGTAGAAAAGTCCCGACTGCATCGAAAAGACGGTGGATCGGCCGATGACGCGCGGCGGCTTGGCGATTTCCACCTTCGGCAGCTTGGCGGTCCTCTCGAAGAGCGCCTCGGCCGAAATGCCCAGGCCGGGCGCGATTACGCCTCCAAGGTAGCCGCAGCCGTCTCCAAGCATGTCGAAGGTGGTGGCCGTGCCCAAATCAACGACGATCGCCGGCGTCTCGTACTTCGCGCAGGCGGCGACCGCGTTCACCACCCTGTCGGCGCCCACTTCCGATGGGTTGTCGTAATGAATCTTCAAACCCGTCTTCACGCCGGGGGCGACGAAGAGGGGGGTCCGGCCGAAATACCGGCTGATCATCGAGCGTAATTGAACGTCGGCGGGAGGAACGACGGAGCAGATAGCCACGCCGCTTACATCTTGCAGAGAAAGATTGTTGAAATGGAAGAGGCTCTCGAGCACCGCGCCCCACTCGTCCATCGTTCTGTGGCGCGCCGTGGTGAGCCTCCAGTGGTAAGCGAGGTTCTTCTTCTCGTAAAGCCCGACCGTCGTCTGGGTGTTGCCGACGTCCATGACTAGGATCATGATTGGCCTCCGCGGCGGAGCCTCTCCACGTCGCCCGCCAGAAACTTCTCCGTCTTGCCGCCCCTCTCGATCAAAAGCTCCCCCCCATCTCCGATGGAGATGAACCGCCCCTCGATCGCCCCTTCCGAAGTCACCACGCGGAGATGGTCGCCGGCCTTATGAATCCAACAATCGCTGGCACAGGCGGCCAGCGATGGCGGCGCCGAAAACGCCAATTCAATAAGCGGGCCGAGCTCGTTCAAGACCGACGCGGCCAGATCCTCGATCGTCGGCGCCGCCCCGGACTCGAGCTTGACCGACGTCGCCGAACGCCTGACCTCAGGCGGAAAATCCTCAGCCGACTGGCCGGCGTTCACGCCCATGCCCAGAACCGATCCCTGGAGGGAGTCGCCGCTGAACCGGCTCTCCGCTAGAACCCCCGCTATCTTTCGCTCCCCGGCCATGACGTCGTTAGGCCATTTCAACCTGCAGGCGACGCCCGCCTCCGCAAGCGCCCGCGCGACCGCAAGCGCGCCAGCGAGGGGAAGACAACCGGTCGCGGATGCGGCGGGAGGCCACAGGGCGACCGACATGGCGAGAGATTTCCCGTCGCCGCAAACCCACCGCCGCCCGAGCCTGCCCCTGCCAGAGCTCTGACTCGCCGCCACCACCACCGAACCGCCGGCACGGCTGCCCATCACGTCCAGAAGCTCGCGCGCCCTGTCGTTCGTTGACCCGATCTCGGCGTGACATTCAAGGCTCTTCCAGAAGTTGCCCTTCAAACGGGAGAGAATCGCGTCACGGTCCATCTTGAACGGGCTCTATTTTGAATGATATGTCGCTCGCCGGGGCGGAGTGGGTCAGCGCTCCCATCGAGATGAGGTCAACTCCCGTCGCCGCCACCTTGGCGAGCCTCTCGACAACCATGTTGCCGGAAGCTTCGAGGACGACGCCAGGAAGGCGCTCTCGCGCCGCCGCGCCCATCTCCTCGTCGCTCATGTTGTCCAGCATGATGATGTCTGCCCCGGCTGCCATGGCCTCCCTGAATTCGGCTAGGCTCTTCACTTCAACTTCAACCCGCCACAGAGGGCCGGATGAGGCCTTGGCAAGACGCACCGCCTCGGTGATCGAGCCCTTCGCCTTGACGTGGTTGTCCTTAATAAGGATGGCGTCGGAAAGCCCCATCCTGTGGTTGGCGGCGCCGCCGACTCTCACGGCGTACTTCTCCAGAAGCCTCAAACCAGGCGTCGTCTTCCTGGTGTCGCAGACGCGGCAGCCCGTTCCCGCGACGGCCTCGCTGGCCCTTCTCGAACAGGTCGCTATGCCGCACAGCCTTTGCAGCAGGTTCAGAGCCGGCCTCTCGGCGAGAAGCAGCGCGGCCAGCGGCCCGCTTGCCTGGCCCATCACGGTTCCAGGCTCCACGATGGAGCCTTCTTCGACATCGGTCTCGGCTTCGCAAGCCGGGTCGGCGGCCTTGAAGGCCCGCAAACACGCATCCACTCCGCAGGCGACGAGAACTTGCTTCGCGAGGAAGACCCCGCGCCCGTTGCCCGTGACACCGAGTGCTTCGGTTGTCTTGTCCCCGTAAGGGGCATCCTCCCTGATGGCCCTGCGAAATAGCGCGTCAATGGCGGCATGATTCAGTTCCGAGGCCATAAGATCCTCCGCGGCGATTCCATTCCCCGGCGCCTCAGCCACGCGCGCAAGTCCTCGGCCAGCGCCTCGACTTGAAAGCGGACGTTCTTATCGCTGCTGATGAAGAACATCTCGTCGCCCCTGCGGACGATCCTGAACTCCCCCGTCCCGGCCGCCGGGACGCGGCAGACTATGTAAGCCATCGCGGCGGCCTCCGGCGACATCGCTGGCGCCGATTGCTCCGAAATGTCGCCTATTGACCTGAAGCCACGCCGGCGCTCCACCATCAACCCTCTCCGTCGGCGAAAGAGTTCCACTCCTTGCAGTTGGGGCAGCGGTGGAGAACTTCGACCGTCTTGTACCCGCAGTACATGCAGGTATAGGCGTCGTTCATCATCTCGCTTCCGGAAAGCTGCGCCGCCACTTCGCGCATGAGCGCGTCATCGAGAAGGCGCTTGTGGATGAGGCCCCAGAGCGTCCGCTGCACCAGCCTGGACCTGCCGAAGTGGCGGACCATGTCCCTCACTATGGAGGGAACCTGCTCGGTTCTGCCAAGCTCCAGGCACTCCTCGAGATATTGAAGAAGTGCCCGCTTCTGGTGATGCTCGCTCGCCAGCCTGTTGAGCGCCTTCAGGTACCCCTCCTGGTCGTCGAGCTTCAGATGGATTTCTTTCAGAAGCCCGAGCACCATGTAGGACTTGTACGGCATTTCCCTGAGCGCCTTTTCCAGAAGCCTAACGGCGCGCCGGGGTTTCTCCTTGGAAAGGTACAGGTTCGAAAGAAAGACGTAAGCCAGCATGTTCTCCGGTAGCAGGCGAATGGCCCTTCGCAGGAGCCACGCGCCCCTGAAGAACGAGCCTTCCTCGCGAAGCCGCTGCCCGCGCTGCGCGAGGAGGTACGACAGCGCCCTCTGGTCCTTGTGGCGCTGCACCTTTTGAAGAACGACGGCGAACTCGTAGGCCTCGTCCCACTTTTGCAAGTCCTCCGAAAGCTTCAGAAGCTGGGCCAGGGCGTAGGTGTCCTTGGGATGGAGCCCCAGAGCCTCGCGGAAGGTCTTTGCCGAGCGGTCCAGGAACCCGCCCGTTCGGTAGTCGGAACCCAGCGCGTTGAGCGCCAGAACCCTCTCCTGAACGGTCAGCTCGCCCCTGGCCAACAGCGACTGGTGGACGCGGATGGCCCTGTCGGTCTGCCCGCGCTGGCGGTAAAGGTTCCCCAGCGCCAAGTAGACCTCGATGGGCTCGGTGGAAATCTCAACCACGCGAGAAAGCTTCTCGATCGCCGTTTCGACGTCCCCGGCAAGCATCGCGTACATTCCGAGTATGTACTCGGGCGACTGCCTCGGGTCCGGCCCGCGCCTGTGCCCTCTTCCTTTGAAGGGAAACCGCAGCCCTAGAACGAGCCCCAGCAGAAAAAGGGCGCAGAGCATGAATATCAAATAGGAATCGGGCATGGCCTTGAGGCTGATGGCCGCAATCACAGTGGCTTCTCCTCCTCCAGCGCGCCATTCGTGCGCAGCCCTTCCCTGATCGGCAGGTTCCTAAGCTGCCGGACCTCCTGCTCAAGCTCGGCGATGCGCTTCTTCAGCTCCCGCCCCTCGATGAAGTTGTCGAGCTGGTCAATCATCCCGGCGAGCCAGAAGACGACGAAGAGGATGATCAGCGGAAAGAAAAGGACCCACAGCATCGAGATCTGCTCGAACTGGATGATGCCGGGAATGATGACAAGGCTCGTTGAAAGCGACCTGTTCGCCAGAGCCAGCCCGAACCAGACAACGACGACCCCGGCGAGCAGCACCCATTTGAATAGACCGAGCATGTTACGCATCCGAGATGCCCTCCTTGAATTTACGGACCAGGCCGTCAAGCTTCCCCTGAACATCGAGCACGATCTCTATCCACTCGCGGGCGGCTCCCCTTCCGCCCGGCATCGCGCAGACATAGTCGGCCTCGCGCTTCAGCAACGGGTGAGCGTCGGAAGGACAGGCACAGGCGCCGGCGCGCGCGAAGCAGGGAAGGTCGAGAAGGTCGTCGCCAAGGTAGGCAACCTCCGAAGCCGACAAGCCCGTCTCGTCAAGCATCGCCTGGAAGGCCGGCCCCTTCGAGAGCGCGCCCTGGTAAACCCTCTTAATCTCAAGCTCCGCGGCCCTGCGGGAGGTGACTTCAGACTCCCGCCCGGAAAGAATGGCCACTTCGAGCCCGCACCACTGCGCCATCTTTATGCCGGCCCCGTCCTTCACGTCGAAGCGCTTCGTCTCCCTGCCCGACTCGTCCATGAAGATGGAGCCGTCGGTCAATACGCCGTCAACGTCGAACAGCAAAAGCCTGATTGGACGGATTTTCGCCGCCAGCTTCTTTGGCTTCCCGGCGCGTCCTTCTTCAGCCATCTCGCGCCTCCCTAGTCATCTTATCATACCACGAAGCCCGCCACCCCCGCCACGGACACGAAGGGAAAGATTGAACCACAGAGGCGCCGAGGCACGGA
>JBBINO010000020.1:0-35084 GCA_037443845.1 Acidobacteriota bacterium | reverse complement strand
TTCCATGACCCGGTTCGATTGGCTCAATACTCTATGTTAGACGTAAAGTTGGTATAAGTGGTTGCCCGCCGCTGATAGCGAGCGTTGGGTTTCGACAATGAACGAACCGTCGCGCGAAGTGTTGCTTCATGTTATGACTGATGCCCTGCGGCGTTTTGAGGCTGCGGTGCCGCCGCCAAAGCGCCTTCCGTACTAGAACAGCTTCATCTATCGATATACCGAGAAGAGTATTCATCAAGCTCTAGTTCAGAAGCTCGCGCGCACAGTAAGCACCCTATATGCAGTCGAAGTTCTTTTAGCACATGGGTATGTTCAGGAGATTGGTGTGCTGCTGAGAACCCTAGACGAGATCCGCGAGGACATTGCCTTTCTCGCTGCGGCTGTAACCAACCATGCCATTACCAATCAACATCGGCAGTATCTAGACGCGTTCTACGCCGAGTCCGTATTCTCTCGAAAGAGCAGCAATGAGCGTCTGAAGAAACCGAATCTCGTACCCAGAAAAAAGATTAATGCATACATCTATCGGGTAATAGGCAAGGACATCAATGTGTCTAAGGCACTCGATGTTGAGGAAAACCTAAGCGTTGCATATTCTGGCTACATACACGCCGCGTCAGAGAACATAATGGACCTGTACGGTGGATCTCCCCCTCATTTCCATGTGGCTGGCCTAGTTGGGTCGTCCCGCATTGCCAGTAGTGTTGCCGACACGTCAAACTACTTTCTGAGAGGCCTTATGACGACTATCATCGTGGCGAAAGCATTTGGAGACAGGCCTCTAGCAACAGAGCTACTAACGTACTTGCCGCAAGGGTACAGTGCGGAATCGGGTTCAAAGGGAAACGAAACCTAACCACGCGTTGCAGCGGGTCGGTCCGTAAGAAAGGAGAGACGGTCACCATCTTGCTTTCTAGCAGTCAATCGTCCGCCCTTTGAGCGCCTCTGTTGCCCGCGCAAGACGCAAACTAAGGACGGATCAAATCAACGACGGGCCAACAAAACACCAGACACTAAACACCAAAAACTTCCTTTCCTCCGTGACCTTCGCGTATATAACGCAACTTTAATCGCCCCTCCGTGCCTCAGCGCCTCCGCGGTTCAACCTTTCCCCTCGTGATCCTTGTGGCCTTCGTGGTGAACATTCTTTTCGCGCCGCGCCGCCGTTGCGAATGGGCCGGCGCGGCGGGTCAGAGTCCCGTTCCGAAGAGGGTGGCCTCTTGGGCGCCGGTGATTTGCAGGATGCGGCCGACGAGGTAGAGGCTTCCGGCGGCGGCGACGCTTCCTTTCGGGCCGGCGAAGGCGCGGGCCTCTTCGAGCGCGCTTCGCGCGTCGTTGACAATCCTGGCTTCGGGCCATGGAGCGGCGGAGGCAATTTCCTCGGGCCTCGCGCAGCGCTTCATCGGCAGGCCGGTGATCCAGACGGCGTCGAAGACCGGGCGCAGAATTTCGGCCATCTCGGCGTAAGGCTTGTCCTTCATGCAAGTGAAAACTAGCACCCTGGGACGCGGCAGGCTTCGGGCGAAGCGGGCCAGGACGGCGCAGCCGTCCGGGTTGTGGGCGCCGTCCAAATAGGTGGCGGGAGAATCGAGAATCTTTTGCAGCCTCCCGGGCCAGCGCGCGTTGGCCACCCCGCAAGCTATCGCCGAACCGGGGATGTTCCATCCAATATTTCGCAAGGCGAGCGCGGCTCTGGCCGCCAGCGCCGCGTTCTCGATCTGGTGTTCGCCGGGAAGGGAGGGCCGCGGAAGTTCGGCCTCGCCTTCCGGACAGATGAGCCGCCAGCCGTTCTTTGAAGGTTCGAGCGTCATTTCATCCGGCGTGGCGAGCGCCGTTCCGCGGCGCAGGGCTTGAAGCTTCAACTCGGCGAGAGCCCTCGGATTGCGGGCGCTCGTCAGGGCGGGAACGGTTGGGCGGAATATGCCGGCCTTTTCGGCGGCTATCGTCTCGGCCGTGTTCCCGAGAAATTCCTGGTGGTCCATGCCTATCGAGGTAACGACACATAGAACGGGCTCGGCGATGTTCGTGCAGTCCAGCCTGCCGCCGAGGCCGACCTCAAGGACAGCAATATCCACGCGTGCTTCGGCGAAAGCGAGGAACGCGGCGAGCGTCAGCGCCTCGAAGAAGGTGGGCGGCCCGGCCGCCTCTCCCGGTTGGCGTGCCTCTTCGCAAGCCGAGCGCACTCGTGACATCAGGGAGGCGAAATCGTCACGCCCTATAAGCTCGCCCTGAATCCTGATGCGCTCCCTCACGTCAACCAAGTGGGGCGAGGAGTAGAAGCCCGTTTTCAGCCCCGCAGCTCTTAGCGTCTCGTCGAGGAAGGCGCAGACCGACCCCTTGCCGTTCGTGCCGGCTACGAGGAGCGGCGGAAACCGCTTCTGAGGATCGCCAAGGCGCGAAGCCAGGAGGCGGGTGTGTTCGAGTCCGGCCTTGATTCCGAACGAGGCCAGTTCGCCGAGCCACCCGACCGCCTGGTGGTAGTTCATCACCGGGCGGCTGGCGGCTGGGCTTTGGTGAATATGGAGAGAAGGTTCACGAGAACGCGCTTCATCTCGGCCCGGTGGACGACGAGGTCGAGCATCCCCTTTTGCAGGAGGAACTCGGACCGCTGGAACCCCTCCGGCAGCTTCTGGCGAATCGTCTGCTCGATGACCCTCGGGCCGGCGAAGCCTATCAGCGCCTGCGGCTCGGCTATGTTGATGTCGCCGAGCATCGCGAAAGAGGCCGTCACTCCGCCCGTCGTCGGGTCGGTCATTATGGATATATAAGGAAGGCGGGCCTCGTGAAGCCTCGCGAGCGCGGCCGAGATTTTGCCCATCTGCATGAGCGAGTAGACCGACTCCTGCATCCTGGCGCCGCCCGAGCACGAGATGACGATGAGGGGCAGCTTTTCCTTGAGCGCCCTCTCGGCGGCCCTGGTGATCTTCTCGCCAACGACGCTCCCCATGGAGCCACCCATGAAAGCGTACTCCATGCAACTGATGACGACGCCGACCCCGCCCATTTCGCCGATGGCGTTGACGACGGCGTCCTTCTCGGAGGTGGAGGCCTGGTACTGGACGATCCTGTCCTTGTAGCGCTTCTGGTCCTTGAAGCTCAAAGGGTCGGTCGGGGAGACGTTCTCGTCGAACTCCTCGTACCCTGCCTCGTCAAACAGCGATTCGAGCCGCCGCCTTGCCGAAATTCTGAAGTGATAGCCGCACTTGGGGCAGACCTCGCTGTTTTCGGCGACCGTCTTGGCGAACATGATCTGGCCGCACGAGTCGCACTTCATCCACATCCCTTTTGGGACGTGGACGGCCCGCTCCGAATCGGTCACGGCTTCCGGTTTCTGCTTTTTTCTGAACCACATGTTGCCCGGGACCCTCCCTTCGGCCAGGCAAGTATATCTAAAAGCGTCCCTCTTCGGAAGACGCCCGCGATTTCAATCGCGGAATTCGGCCCCATGTGGTATGCTATCAAGCGGAGGGCACCTTTGCGTCTTGTCCGCCTGGCCATATATTTGGCGAGCCTGGGAGCCGGAACGGCGCTCGGCGTCTGGCTTATCCTGAACATCGCTTCCCGGAGCGGCGGCGTGATCGTTCCCCAGGTGGTTGGCCTGAGCGACGACCAGGCGCGGTTCCAGGCGCAGAGGCAGGGGCTGATTTACCAAGTTGAGACGGAGCGGTACGACCTGTCGGTTCCGCGCGGGCGCGTGGCTGGCCAGACTCCCGATGCGGGGATGGCGGCGAAGAAGGGCCAGACGCTCAGGGTCATCATAAGCAAGGGGCTCGACAGCGTGACGGTCCCGGAGTGGCGCGGCGTCGGCCTGAGCCAGGCGCAGGTTCACGCGCAGCAGGCGGGGCTGAAAATCGCGAACGTGGCGTATATTAGGTCGGCGATGCCCCCGCAGGTGGTCGTCTCCCAATCCCCGGCTCCGGGTTCCATAGTCGCGAGGGATTCCGAGACGTCGCTTCTCGTCAGCTCCGGGCCGCCCACCTTCATTTTTGTCACGCCGGATTTCACGGGCGCCAAGCTTGAGAGCGCCCAGAGGCTCCTTGGCTCATACGGCATCCAGACCGGTCCTACAAGGACGCAGGCGGCCAGCGGGGCCGAGGGGACGATCCTCGCCCAGTCGCCGCAACCGGGCTATCCTCTCGACAGGAACCAGATCGTCCAGCTCGTGGTGAACGGGCAATGAATAAGAAACCGGGCGGGCGGCTGCTGGCGCCGTCAATACTTTCCGCCGACTTCGCCTTCCTGTCGGAGAGCGTCGCGAAGGTGGCGCCGTACAGCGGGCTTATTCACGTTGACGTGATGGACGGCCACTTCGTCCCGAACATCACCCTGGGGCCAGTCGTCGCCGAAGGGCTAAGGCGGGCCTCCAGCCTTCCGCTCGACTGCCACCTGATGATCGAGGCGCCCGACCGCTATATCGCCGACTTCGCCAGGGCGGGAGCGGCCTACCTTTCCGTTCATCAGGAGGCCTGCCCGCACCTTCACAGGACCGTGCAGCGAATCCGCGAGGAGGGGATGCGCCCGGGCGTGGCGCTCAACCCGGCCACGCCGATAGAGACGCTTGACGAGATCCTGGGGGATCTGGACTTCGTCCTTATCATGAGCGTCAATCCGGGCTTCGGCGGGCAGAAGTTCATCGCGTCGTCGCTTCGCAAGGTGCGCCGCCTCAAGGAGAAGATCGGGACCGCCGGCCTTGGCGTCAAGGTGGAAGTTGACGGGGGCGTCAACGCGGAGACCATTCCGCGCCTAGTGGAAGCCGGGGTGGATTGGTTCGTGGCCGGCTCGGCAATCTTCGGGGCCCCCGACCCGGCGGCCGAGGCGAAGAGATTCAAAGAGATGATAGATGGCTGAAGCGACCGTTTCGATCAGAGTCCGCTACGCGGAGACGGACCAAATGGGCGTCGTGCACCACGCCGCCTACCTGCCCTGGCTCGAAGTGGCAAGGACCGAATATCTCCGCCAGCGGGGGCTTCCATACAAGACCCTGGAGGCGAAGGGCATCAACATGCCGGTGTTGAAGGTCGAGGTCGAGTACATCAAGCCGGCGCTGTACGACGACCTGCTCTCCGTTTCGGCCAGGCTCGAGACCGCTTCGGCCGTCAGGTTCCAGTTCGTTTACGAGGTGCGCAGGGATCAAGGCGAAACGCTGCTTTGCCGCGGCAGGACTTTTCACGCCGCGACCGGGCGCGACGGAAGGCCGAAACGGGTCCCCGCGGAATTGATGCATATTTTAGGAGGCGATCTTGCGAAGAGTTAGTTATGCCATGGCGCTCGCGGTTCTTTTGATGTTTCCGGCTCTGGCCTGCCACCACAAGAGGAACGCCGCGAAGGCGCAGGCCGAAGTGATGCCCGTGGACAAGTTGTGGGCCAAGGGCCAGGCCGCGATGAAGAAGCACCACTACGCGACTTCCAGGAAGTACTTCGACCAGATATCGCTGCGGGAGGATGCCGGGGAGTACAAGGACAAGGCCGCCATAGCGACTGCCGACAGCTACCGCCTCGAGCACAACGTCGCCTCCTACGCCGAGGCGATAAGCCGCTACCAGACCTACCTGGCCTTTCACCCGACCCGCCCGGAGGCGGCCTACTGCCAGTACGAGATAGCGGAATGCTACCTGGACGAGGTCGAGACCCCGGACAGGGACATCACTCCGGCGAGCCGGGCCCAGGAATCGTTCAGGAACGTGATCGAGAACTACCCGAATTCCACCTACGTCGCCGACTCCAAGAAGAAACTCCAGCGGGTGAGCGACATCCTGGCTGCCCACGAGATCAAGGTCGGGGACTTTTACCTCAAGGACAAGGACTATCTCGGTGCGATAGCACGCTACCGCACCGTGCTGGATAAGTTCCCCAACTACTGGAACCTTCCGCTCGTGAAGTTCCGGCTTGGAGAGGCGCTCTACAGGGGCAACCAGCCGGAGGAGGCCCTCCTCTACTTCAGGCAGATAGTCAAGGACCAGAGCTCGACGCAGCTCGCCAAAGCCGCCTCGAAGCGGATCGCCCAGATAGAAAAGCACGAGGGGAAGACCACTTCGGTTTCCGAGAAGCCGGAGAAGCTGCCGGGCGGACCGCTCGTGGAACCGAAAGCCAAGAGCAAGCACTGGTGGCAGTTCTGGAAGAGGAGCAAGTAAGGAGCACGCATGGCCGCCCGCCGTCTCGCGATTACGGCCTTGGCCGTCGCGCTGGCCGCCGCCGCGTTATGCCAGGAGGCGCCAGCGCCGCCGGGGAAGCAAGCTCCACCGCCCCAGGCTCTCGCCTGGGACAAGGACTTCGACCTTCTTCTCGAAGAGGCCAAGGTCCCGACCAGGGGGCAGGTGGCGCTTGAGAAGCAGTTGGCCTCTTTGGTTCACGACCGCGACATGGCGGCGAAGCGCGAGGACTCTCTACGCCAGCGCCTTCAGGAGATCAGCGGCAATTTCACCCTCGCCGCGCTCGCCCAGGAACTTGGCAGGCAGGGAGTCAGCGACGAGAGGACTGCCCGGGACAACCTCAGGCGGCAGATCGCCGACAGCCAGAAGGCGATCGGCGACCTGGATGCGAAGATCAAGGACGTCAAGGAGCGGATAGCGCGATGAAGATTCTGCTCGCCGAGGACAGGGCGAGCCTTCGCGCCGCCCTGGCGGAAAACCTGCAACGAGCCGGCTTTGAAGTAATTGAAGCCGGCGAAGGCCGGGAGGCGATGAGCCTCATTGACGAAGGCTCCTACGACCTAGCGATCCTCGACCTGAAAATGCCGGCCCACTCGGGGTTGGAGCTCCTTGAATCGGCCAAACTGAAATGGCCTTTGAAGCCCGTCATCCTTCTGACGGCCTACGGCTCGGTGGAGACTGCCGTCTCGGCGATGAAGTTGGGCGCCGACGATTTTCTGACGAAGCCCGTTGATCCGGACCACCTCCTGCTGGTTGTGAACAAGGCCCTCGAAGCCGACAGGGCAGGGCGGGTTTACAAGGCGCTCAGCGAAGACATGGCGCGCCACCCGGCCTTCATGGCCATCGTCGGAAAGAGCGAGGCGCTCGGCCGCGCCCAGTCCGAGGCAATGAAGGTGGCCCAGTCGGCGGCGACGGTTCTCCTGCTCGGGGAGACCGGGGTGGGTAAGGAGCTTTTCGCCCGGGCCATCCATGGCGCGAGCCCGCGGGCGCGCCAGCCGTTCGTGGCGGTGAACTGCGCGGCGATGCCGGAAGGCCTGCTGGAAAACGAATTGTTCGGCCACGAAAAGGGCTCGTACACTGGAGCGCACGAAGCCCGAATGGGGAAGTTCGAGCTAGCCCACCGGGGCACTTTGTTTCTGGACGAGATCGGGGAGATGCACCAGGAGCTTCAGGCCAAGCTCCTCAGGGTGATAGAAGAGCGCTCCTTTCTGAGGATAGGCGGCTTGAGGCCAATAACGGTGGACGTCCGCCTCGTCTGCGCCACCAACCGCGACCTGGAGGTAATGGTCGCCAGGGGCCAATTCAGAAAGGACCTCTACTACAGGCTGAACGCCTTCCCAATCCTCGTCCCCCCGCTCAGGGAGCGGCGGGACGACATACCTCTCATCGCCGAAGCCGTGCTGGACAGGCTGAGAAAAGAGATGGGGCGCCGGTCTCTTTTTTTCTCGCCGGAGGCCGTGCGGGAAATGGTGGCGCAGGACTGGCCCGGCAACGTGCGCGAACTTATGAACCGGATCGAGAGGGCAGCGATCCTTGCGGGCAGGGACGGTGCCATAGGGCCGGAGCCGTTCGCGGCTTCAAGGCAAATCGCCGATCCCGACCCTGCGCCCTCGGCCGAGGGCGACCCCGAAGCGTTTCTCGAAGCCGAAAAGGCCTGGCGCGTCAGGCAGGTGGCCAGGCTTTGCGGCGGCGACGTTGGACGCGCCGCGCGCCTTTCGGGCGTGCCGCTCGCCGCCGCTAAGGCCTTCTGTGACTCGGGAGGCAAGGAGTAGTAAACTTAGGGCGCCCACGCGGCGTAGGATAACCCTGGCCAGCAGAGGCCATGCAGGAGAAGAAGATGACGAATCCGCAAGATGCTTTACAGGCCCCTCCTCAGAAGCGGCGCAGGTGGGGGCTGATTATTTTCCTCGTGCTCGTTGGTGTCCTTTTGATCGGGGGCGTCCTGGTGATGGCCGGGCTCGCGTCCCTCATGAAGGGGGGCGCCGTGTCGGTCAAGCCCGACTCGACGCTCGTTCTGAAGATGGACAGACAGGTGCAGGAGGCGCCGCCCAATCCGATCGCGACCCAGCTTTTCGGAGCGAAGGTCTACCAGCTTCTCGAAATACACACGGCGATAAGAAGAGCGACCAAAGACGACAGAATCAAGAGCCTGCTCATAGACGTCGGCGGTTTCTCGGCCGGCCTGGCGAAGATACAGCAGATACGCTCCGACATCGAGGACTTCAAGAAGAGCGGCAAGCCCGTCTACGCTTACTTTGAATCGGCTGGCAACGGCGGCTATTACTTGGCAAGCGCCGCCGACAAGGTTTACGCTCCGCCGACGGCCGACCTGCTGATCACCGGGCTCTATTCCGAACTGCCGTTCTACCGCGGCGGTCTCGACAAGATAATGGTGGAGCCGCAGTTCTACCACATCGGCGACTACAAGTCCTACAGCGACATGTTCATGCGCAAGGACATGTCCGACGCGCAAAAGACAGCCATGAACGCGATACTCGACAGCCTTTACGGCCAGATGGTCAGGGGCATAGCCTCAAGCCGCCACCTCACCGAGGAGCAGGTCAAGGGAGACATAGACACCGGGATGATCTTCGGCAAGGACATCCTCTCCCGCGGGCTAGTGGACGGCCTCTGGTACCGCGACCAGCTAGAGTCGGCCCTGGAGAAGGCCAACTCCAACAAGGACGGCTGGAACCAGATCGAGCTGAGCGACTACGCCAAGGACCGCCGGTTCGGCTTCGACTCAGGCGCATCCAAGTCCATAGCGGTGGTGATAGCCAGCGGCGACATCATGTCGGGAGAGGGCGACGGGTCAAACGGCAACCTCGGCTCGGACACAGTGACCGGCTGGCTCCGAAAAGCGGCCGGCAACGACAAGGTGAAGGCTGTCGTGCTCCGCGTGGACAGCCCCGGAGGATCGGGCCTGGCTTCCGACGTGATATGGCGCGAGGTGCAGCGGGTCAGGCAGAGGAAACCGGTAATCGTCTCGATGTCAAGCACGGCGGCCTCCGGAGGCTACTTCATCTCAATGGGCGCCGACGGCATAGTGGCCGAGCCCGGCACGATAACCGGATCCATAGGAGTACTAACGGGCAAGTTCGTCACAAAGAAGCTCTGGGACTGGACGGGCGTCAACTACGTCTCGATGAAGCGCGGCCAGAACGCCGACTTGTTCTCCTCTTACGTCCCTTTCTCTCCAGACCAGGAAAAGCTGGTCGTCTCGATGATGCAGGAGTTCTACAAGGATTTCGTCACGAAGGCGGCCCAGGGGCGCCATATGAGCTATGAGGAGATTGACCGGGTGGGCCAGGGGCGGATCTGGAGCGGCGGGGACGCCCTCAAGCTCGGCCTCGTTGACCAGCTCGGCGGGCTAAACGAAGCCATTGCCCTGGCCAAGTCGAAGGCCAAGATCGGCGGGAGCGAGAAGGTTTCGCTGGTGGTCTATCCGCGAACGCTGACGCTCATGGAGGCTTTTTTTAAGGGCGGGCTGAAGGACGCCAGGGAGCAGATGGCCCAGGAAGATTTGCCGGAGGCGATAAGGGCCCCGTTGCGCCAGTTGAAGGCGATGGAGCCCCTCGCGGCGGAGCCGTTCCTGGCCTACATGCCGGAGCGGATCGAGGCCAAGTAGGCTGCGGACCATTCAACCCAATCCGGGAGCTGTAGGCTTGAGAGGCGAAGGCCTCGCCTACAGCTCCGGATTTTCAGCATCAAACCCACTACCAGTGGTGACTTTGGCCGTGTCGGGCACAATAGCTTGACAACCCGCTCCGTTTTCCGTATAATATAACCACGATGAGCCCAAGAAGAAGACGCCAATACGCCCGAAGACGCACTTTTGCCCTGATAGGTCTTGCCGCGATAGGGGCCGGCTTTACCTGGGCGAACGTGGTGCCGGCCACCGTGCCGGATCTGGGGGCCGAGTCCAGGGCTTTCGCCCTTCTGCGGGCGAGGCTTGAGAGCAGGAACCAATCGTGGAAAACCGAGGAGATGTGGAGGGCCGCCGATGCGATCGCGGCCAGCTCGCGCCTATACGGATATCAACCGGAGTTCGTCCTTGGGATGATCGAAGTCGAAAGCGGCTTCAAGATTGACGCCCATTCCCATGACGGCTCCGTGGGCCTCATGCAGGTCAAGCCCTCCACGGCCAGGGCCATCTGCCAGCTCAACGGGTGGGTGGCGCCTCCCGAAAGGCTGTTTTGGGACCCGGGCATCAACATTACGCTGGGGACGGCCTATCTCCACTACCTTGAAAAATCGTTCGGCTCTCGCCAGGCCGCCTTGGCGGCTTACAACATGGGGGAGACTGCCGCCCGAAAGAGGCTGAACGAAGGCGGACCCATGCCCAGAAAAGTTTACAGGGATGCCATTCACGCGCGCGGCGAGCTTATTGCCCGCGGCATTCGGATGGAGAGGCCGTAAAGCTCCGCTTACCATTCCGTGGGCTATTTGCCCAAGCCCAGCCGTTTCAGAGACTCCAATCTGGCAAAGATCCCTGGCGTGGTTTAATATATCCGGTGCGAGGAGGAATCGTATGGCGCAGCCATCGGGAAGCAGCTTCGAGGTTCGGGTAAGGGAAGTCATCGAGCGCATCCGGCCCGCTCTTCAGATGGACGGCGGCGACATCGAAATCGTGGAAATCGCCGAGCCGAACATGAAAGTCCGCCTAGTCGGCGCCTGCCACGGCTGTCCGAGCGCGATGTACACGCTCTATCAGGGGGTTTACGGCGAGCTCAAGAGGGACATTCCAGAATTCGGCGAACTGGTCGCCGTCTGATTCTTTCGCGCCACGGTCAGCAGGGCGATGCCGAAGGAGAGCGGCCGGTGGGTGACCTGAGTAAAACCTGCGGCCAGCAGCCTCTCGGTCAACTCTTGCGGCGATAGAAAGCTCTTGATGGTCGAGGGAAGATAGCCGTAAGCGTGGGTGTCCCGTGAAACGATCCTTCCAACCAAAGGCAAGAGCTTGGCGAAGTAAAAGCGGTACCCGGCTCCGAAGATCGAGCGCCGCGGCGGCGAGAATTCAAGGATCACGGCCCTGCCCGAAGGCGACAGGACTCGTGCCATTTCCTCAAGCCCCCTCTCCAAATCCTCGAAGTTTCTGATCCCGAACGCCACCGTAAGGGCGCCGAAAGCCCCGTCCCGAAACGGCAGGGCCATGGCGTCGGCCTGAATAAGCGGCAGGCGGACTGCCAGTTCTTCGGCTTTGCACCTCGCCCTCCGCATCATTCCGGAGCTGAAATCGGCCCCCGTGACGCCGCAACTTGGGCAGGCTCTTTTCACGGCGAAGGCCACGTCGCCGGTTCCGGTGCAGAGGTCCAGGTATGCCTCGCCGGCCACGGGGCAAAGCGCCTTGACGGCCGCGCGCCTCCACCGCCTGTCAATGTTGAGGGAGAGCAGGTGGTTGAGCAGGTCGTAGGTAGGAGCTATCGCCGAGAACATGCCGGCGACGTCCTTGCCGGGCTTGGCCGCCGGGTCTGGCGCCGTCCGGCTCATCGCTCTGCGCGCAAGGCGGCTTCCAATTCGCGTGGAGTGCAAACGGCCGTGCCAACCTTGCCCACGACCACGCCGGCGGCAGCGTTGGCCGTCCTCGCCGCGGTTTCCATCGAAAGTCCCGCCGAGAGCCCCAGAGCCATCACCGCGACGACGGTGTCTCCGGCGCCGGTAACGTCGAAAACCTCCCGCACCTGAGCCGGGATGTGAACCGGGCGGCCCCTCTTCTGGCAGAGGACCATGCCTTCTCCGCCAAGCGTTATCAGAAGCGCGTCCCAGCCAGCCCGCTCGACGAGCTTCCGCCCGGCCTCGCCGGCATCCTCCGTCCTGAATTCCTTGCCTAGAAAACCTTGCGCTTCGGCGCGGTTGGGCGTGACGACGGTCGCGCCCGGATATGGAAAGTGGACGGGCTTGGGGTCAACGACGTAGGGGACGCGCGCTTCGCGGCTTGCTTCGCCTATCCAAGCCAGAAGCGAAGGCGAGAAAAGCCCCTTCGCGTAATCCGAAACCACCACCGCGCCGCAATCCCCGATCCACCTCGAAATGGCGGATTTCACGGTCTTGGCCATGTTTGACGGGAGGCGCTCGCTGACTTCGCGGTCCACTCGAACAACCTGCTGGTGGTTGGCAATGACGCGGGTTTTCACGGAGGTTGGCCGTCCGTGAACTTGAAAGACCCCGTCTGGCGTGAGCCCGGAGTATTGCATGAGCTGGATGAAATCAACGCCCGAACGATCGTCTCCGATTGCCCCGACCAGGAACGGGACCCCGCCGAGCGCCTTGATGTTGCTCGCCACGTTGGCGGCGCCGCCCAGGACAAAGTGTTCATCCTCAACCTCGACGACGGGCACGGGGGCTTCGGGCGAAATCCTCTTGACCACCCCGCGGACAAAGTGGTCGAGGATCAAATCGCCGGCGACGAGGATCTTTTTTCCCGACCAGTTCGGCAGACCCATGACCTTCTCCACCCCCATATTTCATCACAAAGAGACCGAGCCTACAAGAAGGGCGTGCCCCAAAACCGCCTCCGGTCCTGGGAGTTCAACGGCAACGGCGAAGGGCACCGGTCAGACCCCGGCGCGCCAGAGATATGCCCAGTTGAGCAGAAAACCGGCCAGGAGAAGGAGCCAGAGCCACTTGTCCTCCCTGGAGGTTGTATCGAGGAAGAGGTCCCTCTTCCAAAAGAGCCTCGCCACGAGGCCCGCCGTAAACCAGGCGCCGAGCGCCGAAAGAACCAGGAAGAAAAAAGGGTGGAATAGGAAGGCCTGGACGGGGTGGCCGGAAAGCAGGGCGAACCCCATGCGAGTCACGCCGCACGAGGGGCATGGATGACCGGTCGCGACGTGGAAGCCGCAAGGGGGAATCCACCGTTCCGGCAACAGCTTGATGCAGAGACCGAGCGCCCCGAGGACGAGAAGACCGAATCCCACGAAAGGCCAGGCGGGGACGGCGCCCTTCTGGTGAAGGGGGGCGCGTATTCTCACTTTCCGCTCGCGGCTTCGATCGCGGCGCGGGCCGTCTTCCAGTCGTCCTTCGCGATCTCGAGCCCGGCGTCGCGCCCCTGAGGCCTCACGTAGCAAGAGCCGTCCTTCTCCTCGAAAAGCCCGTCGCTCTCCTCCCACCCTTTGCCCTTGATCGTGATGGTCAAGGAAGGCACGCCGAGGCCAAGCGCGCCCAGCTCGCCGCCCGCCAAGGCCTTCGTCCCCTTCAGGTCCGAGATGGCCGTGAAGAGCGCGGGGCCGTTGTCGAGTTTCGCGTCCGCCCGCTTCTCAAGCGACCACATCCCCTTGGCGTCCTTCGCGATGGCGAGGTTTAAGGCGCCTTTGACCTCGATCCTGCTGGCGTCGAACGGGTCGTGAGAAAAGAGCGCCAGGGAACGAAGCTGGCCTGGATCCTGAAACAGGGATTTTATCGAGTTGGAAGAGATCGCGAAAACGGAGGGCCTGTCCGAGCTGTAGGCGTAGACGAGCGCCTTCTTCGGATCGCCGCCAGGGACCGCCGAGCCGAGCATCACCGTGACCGTGGCCCCCGGCTTAATGCCGAGCTTGATCACTTTGTCCGGCGGCGCGAGGCCGTACTTGGAGAAGTCCTTGGGGCCGTCCTCAACGACGCGGTCCACCGGGCAGAGGCACGCGTCGTCCAGGATGCCCTGGAGCTTCGCCCCGTCCCCCGCGTCCTTGAAGGGCGCCGTTATCTGCCAGGCGCCGCTCGCCCGGCCGAAGGTCAGAAGCTCGCGTCCGCCCGACTCCATCGAGAAGCTGTTCACCTCCTGCTCGGAAGTTGCCACGAGCTCTTTGGACCGAAAATCCTCCGCCGGCTTGAGCAGGGCCTCTTCCAGGCTCTTTGGGACCAGCGCCACCTTTCCGTCGGCCCTGACGTAAAGCCCGGCATCCAAAGGGGCGGCGGCGCCCACATCCAGGGTCGCGCGGCCGTTCTTCATTTCGATGGCCCACGTCGCGCGAGGCGGCTCAAGCCCCAGCTCTTTCAGGGAAGCGCCGTTCACCCAGCGGATGACGCTGGCTCTTTCAAGCTCGTCGGTCAAACCGGTAACGCTGTACCGGTCCGCCTTGTCGGTGACTGGCACCACGATGTTCCAGCTTTCACCGGCGCCGCTCTTGAGCGAAACCGGTTGGAAGCCGCTCCTCGATATCGAGGCCACGTCCTTGAACTTCGCCGGAAAGAGTTTCGACGAATCCTCCTTGGCCTCGCCCGAGGAGGGCATCTTGCGCTCAAAAAGAAGGATGAAGGCGGCGAGCGCCGCTATGATTCCGAGCAAAGCCCAGGTAGAGCGCTTCATGTCACCGCCTCCGCTTCAAAAAGACGTACACCCCCAGGGCGACCAAGAGCGCCGGCAGAACGAAGGTTAGCGAGATGAAGATAAAATTGGCCTGCGAGCCGGTCAAGCTCAAGTGGGTCTCGATGGCCGTTTTCGGAGGGATGGCCAAGCGCGCCTCCTCGTTGAGCAGCCAGTGGGCGGCGTTCAGGCAGAAGAGCAGGTTGCCCGGGCCGGACTGGATCAGACCGTCGGCGACGATCTCCGAATTGCCGACGACAACCAGCCTGGTCCCCTTGTCCTTCTTGTCGGACGAAACCGCCGCCGCGAGCGTGAGGGGGCCTGGAATGTCCTTCGGGTCTTTCTGAACCGCGTCAAGGTGGGAGAGGTCCGTCTCGCCCCAAGCTTTGGCGCTGCTTCTCGCCAGATATTCGGCCTTGAAGGCCGTGTCCTGGCAGGTTCCAAGGCCAAGGGGCCTCGCCAGCGCGAAGAGAAGCGGAAGCTGGTTTCCGGCCAGGTCGCGAGTCACCGGATGCTGGGAGAGATCTATCGCGTAGAAGGTCTGCGCGCCCAACAGCGGCACGGCCGCGCCTGGGTCAATCGCTATGGCGTCTTCCAGCGTGACGCCCCACTTCGCCAGCATGGGTTCGAGGCCGTTGGGAACGAAGGAGGGGGACTCGCCCTCGCTCAGGAGCGGGTCGGCGAAAATTAGCATTCGCCCGCCGCCGGCCAGGTACTTGTCAAGCACCAGGGCCTCCGGAGGCGTGAACGCATACTGCGGCCCGGCGACGACGACGAGCGACGCGTCTGACGGGACCGAATCCTTGCCCAGCGTCTGGAAATCTTTCAACTCGGCCCCTTCGTGCCCGAGGCGCTCCCTGAACCTGTCAATGGTCTGGCCGCGCTGGCCTTGCGCGCTCCTCTCCCCGTGCCCCGCCGTGAAATAGATGACGGGTTTGACTGGGTTGAGGACGTCCAGGATGGCGTTGGTGAAAGCCTCCTCCGCTTTGAAAGCTTTCACTTTAGGGGGGCCGCCGTACTGGTAGCCGGAAAAATCGTAATCCACCATCTGGTCCTTCTCGACGTACTTGCTGCGGCTTCCCGAAGAGAAGACCACCACGTTCGCCACGCCGACGCTGTATTTCTTGGCAAGCTTCTCCATCCTGGCCTTCTGCCTGTCCGGGTCTATGTACTCGACGCGGACCTTGCCCTTGCCGGCCTCCGCGTAGGCCGAAAGGAGGTTTTTTACCCTTTCAAACAGCTCGTCGTTGGGAGCCAGGAAGACGACCACGTCCAAAGGCTCTTTCAATCCCGCGAGAACCTTTGTTGTCTGCTGCGATATCGAGTACGAGGCGGATGCGGTCAAGTCCCACCGCTTGTAGTGGCGGAAGCTCAGGTAGTTGACGATCGCGAACAGGGCGACCAGCGCCGCGAGAAAGACTCCCCAGTTCGCCGTGCGTAGCGCGCGGGCTTTCATCGCGAAAACCTCCCGGCCTCGATGGCCTCGTATGAGAGGGCAAGAAAAAGGCCCGTGCCGCTCAAAAGATAGACGATGGAGCGCGAATCCACGAGCCCCTTGCTGAAATTCTGGACGATGGACCAGAGGTCAACGTATTCCAGGATGCCTTTCCACAAAGGGTCCGTGACCATAAACCCGAGGATGGAGACGCAGAGAAGAAGAATGAGAATGGCGAAGGCCGTTATCGCCGCCACGAGTTGGTTTCTGGCCGCGAGGCTGGTAAAAAGGCCGATCGCGATGAAGAAAGCGCCCAGCAGGAGGACGCCGAGGTAGCCTCCAACCACCGGCCCCCAGTCAACCTGGGAGAAGCGAGTGAGAACCCAGACGTAGAGAAGCGTCGGCACCCAGCAGGCCAGGTAGAGCCCCATCGCCGCCAGATACTTCCCCGCGACGACCCCGAAATCGCTCACCGGAGCGGTCAGGAGCGTCTCCATGGTCCCGGTCTTTCTCTCCTCCGCCCCGAGCTTCATCGTGATGGCGGGGACCGTGACGATTACGAAGAGCCAGAAGAAGAGGCTTCCCCCGAAAAAGAGGCCCAGAGGCGAAGCCATGGAGGCGCCCGGCTGGCTCAACGCCGTCATGATTACCGAGAAGATGAAGCCGTTCATCAGAAGAAAGGCGGCGATCACGATGTAGGCCATCGGCGCGAAGAAGTAGGAGAGGAGTTCTTTTCTTGCGACGGCGATCGTCCCTTTCATGCGAAAACCTCCTTCTCGCCGCCTTTTGGCTCATCCTCGTCGGTCGTCAAGGAGAGGAACGCCTCTTCGAGCGACACTCGCGACGTTGACATTTCAAGAAGGGGAAGGCGGGCTTCGGCCAGCGACCAGAAGATCGCCTCACGCACGGAGTCGCCCTTCGGTACGAGAAGGCGGAACCACGAACGGCCGTCCGTTTCATCCAGCTTCTCAACCCGCTCGACGCCGGGAATTTTCGACAGGCAGCCTTCAACGGCCGCCGGCTCCCCCATGACGCGGCAGACCAGCGTCTCTCCGGCCGAAAGGTTCCTGCCCAGGTCCTCGACGCGGCCGTCGTAGAGAAGCGCGCCGTGGTGGATGATGAGCGCACGGCTGCAGATCGCCTCCACTTCGGGCAGGATGTGGGTGGAGAGAATCACCGTGTGCTGGGCGGCGAGAGACTTTATCAAATCCCTGGTCCTGACGATCTGCGCCGGGTCGAGCCCGACTGTCGGCTCGTCAAGAATGAGCAGCGGCGGGTCGGCCAGGAGCGCGTCGGCCAGGCCGATCCTCTGCCGGTAGCCCTTCGAGCACGAGCCGATTATCTTTTCAAGGACGTCGCCGGTTTCCGTCATGCCGGCGACCTCCGATATGCGCTTCCGCCGCATTTTTCTTGGGACGCCCTTCAAGGCCGCCCGGAAGCCGAAGTATTCCCTGACTCTCAGTTCCTCGTAAAGGGGGTTGTTCTCGGGCAGGTAGCCGATGTTCCGCCTGGTCTCCATAGGCGCGTCCAGCACGCTTTGCCCGTTGACGAAAGCCTCGCCCTCGGTCGGCTGAAGGTAGCCGGTCACCATGCGGATCGTCGTCGTCTTGCCGGCGCCGTTTGGCCCCAGGAATCCGACGACCTCCCCCTTGGCCACCTTGAAGGAGACGTCCTTGACCGCGTGCACCGTGCCGAACCTCTTGGCAAGGCGGCTTGCTTCAATCATCCACTACCTCCTTTGGATGTGGAACGCGGGCGGCCGCCCGGCGGGGAGGTTTCCCCGCCTTCGCTGAAGGCCGCCGTAGCGTTACTTTGACGTCGTTTTCGTCCGTGTCATTTGCCCTTGGGGACGAGGAGCAGGTCAACTTTCCTCGCGATTGAAATTTTCTCTAGGCGCAAAGCGGAATCCTTCAGTGCTTCCAGCATCTCCTTTTGAGGCTCCCGGCCTAAAGCCTTTTCGGCGTTCAGGTACAGCACCAAGTCCGCCTCCTTGACCGCCAGGGAGGCGATCAACTCCAGCCTGTCTTTTGCCCGCGCTACGCCGAAAAACTCAAGGGCGTCATGAAGGAGCCCGGCCTCCTTGTGCTGGTCGCCAATGGCCGAAAGCTGTTCGGGTGGCGCCGGCTGGTTGTAGAGGAGTTTGTGGCGCGCTACGATGGAGACGGGCACGGAAACTTGTACCACGAAAAGCCTCCTTCAGAAGAGATATTACACCACCGTCAACCGGCCGTCCACTGCTGGACGGGCACGGTGCCGAGCGCGCCCTCCTTCAGGGCACGGATGCCTTCGAGGGCGGCGTAGGCCCCCTCGAGGGTCGTGATGCATGGCACTTTGAGGGCGATGGCCTGGCAGCGGATGTTCGTCTCGTCCCGCTGGCTTTTTCTTCCCATCGGCGTGTTTATGACGAGCTTCAAGGTGCCGGCCTTCAAGAGGCCCGCCGCGTCGGGCTTGCCTTCTCCCGCCTTATGAACGGCCCCGGCGAAGACGCCGTTCTTGTCGAGAAAGGCCCTCGTGCCGGACGTCGCCACGATGGCGAAGCCCAGTTCCGCGAAACCCCTCGCGAGCTCGACGGCGCCCGCCTTGTCCGCGTCCCTTAGCGACAGAAAGACGGCGCCGCCCACCGGCAGAGGAAGCCCGGCGCCGGAAAGCGCCTTCGCGAAGGCCTGGCCGAAGCCCGGCGCGCGCCCCATGACCTCGCCGGTGGACTTCATCTCCGGCCCAAGAATCGGGTCTTCGCCAAGCAGCCTGGCGAAGGGGAAAACGCTGGCCTTCACGAAGAGCTGCCCGCGCTTCTTGGGGAACGGCTCCAGCCCCCGAAGCTCCGGCATTTCGCTTATTCGCCTTCCAGTCATGATCCTCGCGGCGAGCCTGGCGAAGGGAATTTTCCGGGCCTTGGAAAGGAACGGGACCGTCCTCGATACCCGAGGGTTCACTTCCAGGACAAAGAGTCCGTCCCTGTTGTAGGCGAATTGCAGGTTGAGCATGCCAGAGATGCCGAGTTCCAGGGCAACGCGCCTCGTAACTTCGGAGGCTTCTTCGAGCACCGGCCGGGGGACGGTCTGCGGCGGGTAAACCTGCGAGGAATCGCCGGAATGGATGCCTGCCTTTTCAATGTGTTCGAGGATGCCGGCCAAAACCACGTCTCTGCCATCGCAGAGGGCGTCAACGTCCAGCTCGGTGGCGTCCTGCAGGAAAGTGTCCAAAAGAAGGGGATGATCCTCGCTCACCGCGACCCCCTGGGCAAGGTAGTGGCCGAGGTGGTCCTCCCTGGTCAATAGCGCCATCCCCTGGCCGCCGAGCACGTAGCTCGGGCGGACCATCAGCGGGAAACCCAATTCCGCCGCCCGGGCCTTGGCCTCTTCGAGCGTGCGCGCGGTCGCGCCTTTGGGCGCGCGCAGGCCGAGCGCGGCGCAGAGAGAGCCGAACTCCTCCCGGTCTTCGGCCCGGTGGATCGCCTCTGGCGGCGTGCCTATGAGCGGGTAGCCGAGCCGGTGAAGCTCGCCCGCGAGCTTCAGGGGGGTCTGCCCGCCGAATGTGAGAATCACCCCGCTGGGTTTTTCGAGGTCGAGGATCGCCTTGACGTCTTCGAGCGTCACGGGCTCGAAATAGAGCTTCGAGGCCGTGTCGAAGTCGGTGGAGACGGTCTCTGGGTTGCAGTTGACCATGACCGTCTCGAAGCCTTCGTCTTTGAGCCCGAAGACCGCCTGGCAGCAGCAGTAGTCGAACTCAATTCCCTGGCCGACGCGGTTGGGGCCGGAGCCCACGACGACAACTTTTCGCCCCTTGAGCGGCTCGCTTTCGTTGAGACCAGTATAAGAGGAGTAGAAGTAGGGAGTGGCCGCTTCGAACTCGGCGGCGCAGGTATCCACTCCGAGGTAGGCCGGCCTGGCGCCCGCCGCCTCGCGCCTTTCGCGCGCGGCGCTTTCCGGGACGCCCCATATCTTGCAAAGCCGCCTGTCGGCGAAGCCCTCCTCCTTTGCTCGTCTTAGAAGCGCGTCGGGGCAGCTATTCACGTCGAAGAAGCGGAGGCGGTTCTCGGTCTCGACGAGCTGGGCCATCTGGGCCAGAAACCAGGGGTCCATCCCTGAAAGCTCCGAGACCTCCTCCACGGAGAGGCCGTGCTGAAAGGCGAGGGCGGTATAGAATATCCTCTCCCAGTTGGGGACGGCCAGCTTGCGCGTCAGCTCCTCTCGGCTTTCAACCGGAGGGACTCCGTCCAGGAGGCCGTAGCGGCCGATTTCGACCGAGCGGAGCGCCTTCTGGAGCGACTCCTTGAAGTTCCGCCCTATCGCCATGACCTCGCCGATGGACTTCATGTGGGTCGAAAGCACCGGGTCGGTTTCCCGGAACTTGTCGAAAGACCACCGCGGGATCTTAACGACGACGTAATCAAGCGCCGGCTCGAATGCGGCGGGCGTGGTCCGGGTGATGAGGTTCGGCAGCTCGTCCAGCGTGTATCCGAGCGCGAGCTGGGTGGCGACTCGCGCGATCGGGTAACCGGTCGCCTTGCTCGCCAGGGCCGAGGAGCGGGAAACGCGTGGGTTCATCTCGATCACAACCATGCGGCCCGTCTTCGGGTGGAGGGCGAACTGTATGTTCGATCCTCCGGTCTCGACCCCCACGGCCCGTATGACCCGCTTCGCCCAGTCCCGCATCCACTGAAACTCCTTGTCGGAAAGCGTCTGGGCGGGCGCAACGGTGATGGAATCGCCCGTGTGGACACCCATAGGATCGAGGTTCTCGATTGAACAGATGACCACGACGTTGTCGGCCCTGTCCCTTATGACTTCTAGCTCGAACTCCTTCCAGCCGATGAGCGACTCCTCCACGAGGACGCTCCTGGTGGGGCTCAGGGAGAGGCCGTATTCTAGAAGGGGCTTGAATTCGCCAGGGTTTGAGGCGATGCCGCCACCCTGGCCGCCGAGCGTGAACGACGGCCGCAGGATCGCCGGGAAGCCGGTTTCGCCCACCCTCGCGAGCCCTTCCTCGACGCTGCGCGCCACGAATGAGCGCGAGGTCTCCATCCCCTCCTTCGCGAGAATCTGGCGGAACATTTCCCTGTCCTCGGCGGCGCGTATGGCCTTTGCGCTCGCCCCGATGAGCCTGCACCCGTAGCGCTCCAGAATCCCGCCGCTTTCAAGGAGCATGGCGGCGTTAAGGGCCGTCTGCCCGCCGACCGTGGGCAAAAGCGCCTCCGGCCTCTCCTTTTCGATGATGGCTTCGAGCGCCCACGGCTCTATAGGCTCGATGTAGGTCGCGTCGCAGAGGTCCGGATCCGTCATTATCGTGGCTGGGTTGTTGTTGACCAGGATCGTCCTAATCCCCTCTTCCCTCAGCGCCTTGAGCGCCTGGACGCCGGAGTAGTCGAACTCGCACGCCTGGCCGATGACGATCGGGCCGGAGCCGATCACGAGAACCGATTTCGGGGCCTCCGCGCGCGCCCTCATCCGTGAAATTTCTCCATCAGGCCGATGAAATCATCGAAGAGGTATAGCGAGTCGTGCGGGCCGGGGCTCGACTCGGGGTGGTACTGAACCGAGAATACCGGCAGCTTCTCGTGGCACATCCCCTCGAGGGTATGGTCGTTGAGGTTCACGTGGGTGACCTCGAAGCCCTCCGGAAGGCGCGACGCGTCCACCGAAAAACCGTGGTTGTGCGAAGTGATTTCGACTCCGCCCGTCTTCAGGTTCTTGACCGGGTGATTAGCGCCGCGGTGGCCGAACGGCAGCTTGTAGGTGTGGCCGCCGAAAGCCAGGGCCAATAGCTGGTGGCCGAAGCAAATCCCGAAGGTGGGGATTCTTTCAGCCAGCGCCCTTATCACCGGTAGAGCCTCCCTGGAAATCTCAGGGTTTCCCGGGCCGTTGCTCAAAAAGAGCCCGTCGGGGCGAAGCGCCAAAATATCGTTCAAATTCGCGTAGGCCGGCACGACCGTCACGTCGCACTCCCTGGCCGTGAGGTTTTTGAGGATGTTCTCCTTCAAGCCGAAATCGAGCGCCGCGACCCTGCGCCGCCTCTTGGAGGCGCGGGCCGGGCGCAGCGATTCCACGAAGCCCTGCGGGCCGCTGATCTTTCCGGCGAAGGGATGGATGGCGCCGCAGGTGACCCGCCCGGAGAGATCCTCGGAGTCGATTCCCGGGAAACGCTGCAGCAGCTTCCTGAGGTTCTCGATGGGCGTGCCGTCGTTGCTGATGAGCGCCTTCGGCGTGCCCCGGCTTCGGCAGTGGCGCGCTAACGCCCTCGTGTCCACCCCCGAAAGCCCGGCGACCCGGTGAAGGCGCAGATAGTCCTGGAGGTTTCCGTGGGCCCTCCAATTGGAGGGCGAAAGGGAAAGCTCGTGGACTACGAAGCCGGCCAGCGCCGGAGCGCGGCTTTCGACGTCCTCCGGGTTGACGCCGTAGTTTCCTATGTGGGGGAAGGTCATGGCCACTATCTGGCCCGCGTAGGACGGATCGGTGAGAATTTCCTGGTAGCCGACCATCGAGGTGGTGAAAACCGCCTCCCCCAACGCCGTACCGGCGTAGCCGAAGCCCTTTCCGGGGAAAACGGTTCCGTCTTCGAGAAGCAGGACGCCGTCCATCCCGGCGATTATAGGGACAAAAAGGCGACCGCGCAAGGCGCATGATGCCCTTCGGTCCCAGGCCTTGGGACAGGAAGGCCGATTCGTGCTATAATGGCCCCATGCGGGAGACGGCAAAAACTCGATTTGAAATCGGCGATTGCGTGGTTTACCCGGGATACGGCGTCGGGCACATCGTCGGCCAGGAAGAGCGGGCGATGAATGAGACAAGCCGCACCTTCCTTGTTATAAGCTTCAAAGAGGCCGAGAACGAATCCAAGGTGATGATCCCCGTCTCCAACACGGGCGACGTTGGGCTGCGGCCTCCATCTCCAAAAAAAGAGGCGAAGAAGGCGATGGACCTGTTGTCGGACGCCTCGATGGAGGTTCCGGCTGGCTGGAAGGACCGTTTTGCAGCCCACGGTGACATGCTGGCGCGCGGGGACCTCCTGTCGGTGGCCCAGGTGCTGAAGGCGCTGTGGGTGCTCAACCGCAAGAAGCCGCTCTCCTTCAGGGAAAAGAAGATGTACCAGAAGGCGCTTCTGCTCATGAGTTCGGAAATAGCGCTGATTTTAGGCAAGAGCCGCGACGAAACCGAAGCTCAGATACTCAAGAAGCTGGAGAAGCTGCCCTAGCCGGCCGCCGCCGGCCTGCTACGGATTATATCCGGCCCCTCCAAAGCTTTGACGCAGTGCCTTCCTTTTCCAATTATTCAGGCCAGCGTCCGCCATGCGGCTGCCATTATCAACGCCGCGAGCGCGCCCCTCAGGGTGAGAAGTACCCCGAGGTGGCGGGCCGTGCTCTTGGGGACGATGAGGGCAAAGCGCAAGTCTCCGGCGAAGGCCAAGGCCGCGGCGGCGCCGAAGGGCGCGACGACGTTCCAAAAGGCCAGGGCGATGATGAACGATGCCCCGCACAGGGCGAGCGCCAGAAGCGAAAGCCTGAGCGCCGCCGTGCTCTCTTTTATCATCCTGGCGCGCGGGACTCCCGGCATGAAGAGGGCCGCGCACCCCCCCGTGGCCAGCGCCGCGTCCGCCGCAGCGCCCGGATGACAGGCAAGCATCGCCAATCCCGCTGATGCCGAGAGGAGAGCCACTCCGGCCGCCTCGACCGGGATCGCGCGCCCCCACTTTGGAGTGTCCGCTTCCCAGGCGAAAAGCGCGGCGAATGGCGCGGCTGCGAGGCCCGCCGCCGAGATCGCGAGGGGCGCCGAAAGAAACAGCGGGATGAAGGCCGAGGCCCCGAGAAGCGCCAGCCCATAGACGAGCCAGGCCGAAACCCTCCGCTGGCGGGCCGGGACGTATAGAACTTTAGCGGCGGTCAGGGCGCAGAGTCCGACAAAAACCGAAGCCGTTGCCGGACGTGGCGGCCAGGCGGCCAGCGTCCCCATCCCGAAGGAGGTGAGGAGTATCGCCCAGGAGCCGTGCTCGGACCATGCGAGGCTAAGCGCTGTTTTTAGTCTCATGGCGGCGCCTGCCGCGAACCGGCTCCTCGCCTATTCGCCGTACCTCTTCTGGTAGTACTCCTTCACTTTGTCGCGGTCCTCCCGGGAAAGCCCTTTTAGCCACTGGTTCTCGGGCGCCTTAACGACGCCGGCGGTGACGCCCGGCAAGAGCGCCTCCGCTTCGGAGAGGAACTCGCTATAGAAGGTCTTGGCCACTTCATAGAAACCGTGCCACTGGACGTAGTCCGGCCCCATCATCGCGGCGCCCATCCTTGCCCGGCGTCCCTGGTGGTGCCACATCTCGAAATAATCCCACTGAATCTTCTTGGAAAAGGGCGTCGGGCCGAGCTTGCCGGCGGCCTGGAGTTTGGCCATGATCGTCTTGGCCGGCTCGCCGAACTTGGCGTTGTACAAGTCAACCACCGAGTCGTACTGGGTGTAGAAGTTGTTCACCCAGCTCGTCGCGTGGCAGTTCAAGCAGACTTTCTTCATGTCGCCCCGTTTCTGCTGCCACGCCTGCTGGCGGATTGAGACTTCAGGGCGCAGCGTCCACGAAAGCCTCGTCCCCACGTCGTGGGTTGAGGGCAGCTCTCTGGTAGCTCCCATGTGACACGTGGCGCAGGTCGGGGCGGCATTGTAGTCCTTCCCGAGCACCCACGAGCCGCTCTCCAGGTTCATTCTGCCGATTAGGGCGCGGTAGGTCACGCCGTGCTTGCTCTCGGTGAAAATCTCCTCTTGCGGATGGTCCGGGCCGAGGTGGCAGTAGCCGCAGCTCTCGGGCTGCCTGGCGATCGAGGCCGCGAAGGTGTGGCGGCTGTGGCAGACGCCGCAGGAGCCCTTCGAACCGTCCGGATTTATCCGGCCTATGCCCTCGTTCGGCCACGTCGCCGGGTCCGGCTTGCCTCCGGCGAGGATTTTCACGGTGCTGCCGTGGCACTGGGCGCACGCCATGTTCAACGCGGGAAGCCCCTCGACCACGTCGCCCAGGACGTTGTCCAGAGAGCCCAGGATTTCCGCGGCCTTGGCGTGGTGGCTCGCCTCGAACTCCTTCGTCTCCTGGTCGTGGCACTGGCCGCAATCCTTGGGCGTCACGAGGGCGGAGATGGTGAATCCGTTGTGCTGAAACGCGTCCTTGTCGGCCTTGTCGGCCTGGTGGCATTCGTAGCATCCGATCCCGTTCTCGGCATGAAGGCTCTGCGCCCACTGTTCGACGACGACCGGGGCCACTCCCTTTTGGTGGCACTTGATGCAAGCCCGGCTTTCGGCCGAAGTCGCGGCGGCGAGCTTGGCCATGCGGGCCTCGTTCGCCGTCCCCGCCGCCGAACCCGGGGGAGGCGTTTCCTGCGCAGCCAGAAGCGCCGCGATGGCACAAGCGCCCGCGGCCAGTAGGGCACATTTTCCAGTTCTCATTTTGTCCCCCTTCCGAAAAATCAGGAGCGCCCGATTTGAACCGCCGGCTTTACCATCGTGAGAAGAAAGACCAGCCGCCCCTTGGGCGTCACGGCGTGCTTGAGCCCTGGTGGCATCACGTAGAGCGAGCCTGGCTTCGCTTCGAACGGCTCGCCGCCAAGCCTCATCTCGGCGGCGCCTTCAATCACTTGGATTACGGCCTCAAACGGAGCCGCGTGCTCAGAGAGCGCCTGGCCCTGTTCAAAGCAAAAGAGGACGAGCTTCACCGAGGGCGATTCGTAGAGCGTCTTGCTGACGATCCCCCTCTCGGCGAACTGGACGAGGCTTGAAAGATCCAGGACTGCCGGCTTCAGGGCATCAGCCATTGCGGGCCTCCAACCCTTCCGGGGCGGCGGCGCGCCGCTTAACGACGGATTTTACCACGCCCGCGAAGAAGGGCAGAGCGCCGAACAGGATGAAGGTCATGTCGCCTACGATCCTCACCCACTCGCTGTCATGGAAGAACCCGTGCTGGGTGAATTCGAGGCTCCTCGCGTGGGCGTATCCGTTCTGGACGACGTCGTAAAGCTGGGCGACGCCGGCGGGGAAGAGGTTGAGAATAATCATAAGGGCCAGGCCGATGTTCAACCCCCAGAAGCTCACCTTGAAATACTTTTCGATCGAGTCCCAGTCCTTGTCCGAAACCATTGCGCGCAGGGCGTAGATGGAGACCGCCAGCGCGAGCATTCCAAAAACGCCGAACATAGCGGCGTGGCCGTGGTTGGGGGTGAGCGTCGTCCCCATCTCGAAGTACGAAACGATGGGAAGATTGATCAGGAAACCGAAGACCCCGGCTCCCACGAAGTTCCAGAAGCCCACGGCCATGAGAAAGTAGATCGCCCACTTCTGCTTGTGCGAGAGCGGCTCGCCGCACTCGGCGCACGGCGTCTTCTGGAGCTTGATGAAGTCCCACGCGTCCAGCGTGAGAAGCGTCAAGGGAACGACTTCGAGGGCGGAGAAGCAGGCTCCGATCGCCATCGCGACGGTCTCTTCTCCAGTGAAATACCAGTGGTGGGCCGTTCCGGCCAGGCCGCCGGCGAGGTAGAGGATCGCATCGAGGTAGATGACCCTGGTGGCGGAGCGAAGCGTGACGAGCCCCATGTGGGTGAACATCACGGCCACAAGGACGGTGGCGAAGAGCTCGAAGAATCCCTCGACCCAGAGGTGGATGATCCAGAACCTCCAGTTGTCTATCACGGCGAAATTGGTCTTCGCCGTCCATAGGAACGCCGGAAGGTAGAAGACGACTATCGCGGCGCACGAGGCAAGAAAGAGCGTCGAGAACTCCTTCTTTCTCGCGTCCGACAAAGCCGGCTTCAGCGCCCGGAACATTAGGAAGAGCCAGAGGACGAGCCCGGCCGCCAGCAGGATCTGCCAGAAGCGCCCCAGATCAATGTACTCGGAGCCCTGGTGGCCGAACCAGAACCATAGCGAGCCAAGCTTGTCGCCAAGGCCGAGCCATTCCCCGGCCATGCTGCCGAAAACGACGACCGCCAGCGCGGCCAGAAGGGCGTAGGCCCCCAGCTTCTGTCCCTTCGGTTCCTTTCCGCCGATCACTGGTGCCAGGAAAAGTCCGCCGCCAACCCACGACGTCGCGATCCAGAAGATCGCGAGCTGGAGGTGCCACGTCCTTAGAAGCGTCCAGGGGAAGTACTTGGCTAGGTCGAAGCCGTAGAAGCCCCCGGGCTCTATCTTGTAGTGGGCGAGCGCCCCGCCCATGAATACCTGCAAGACGAACAGTGCCGCGACGACCAGGAAGTAGAGCCCCGAAGCTCGCTGGCTCGGGGTGAGCGAGAAAGCCGGGGGGACCACACTGGCGGGCGGTCCGCCTTCATCGCCCTTCCAGCCCAGGTAATTGAACTTTCCGAAGATAAACAGCATCAAGCCGAGCCCGCTCAACAGAAAGACGAGGCTCAGGGCGCTCCAAAGGTAGGCTTGCGAGGAGGGGCCATTGCCGGCGATGGGTTCGTAGGGCCAATTGTTGGTGTACGAGTAGTTCCTGCCCGGGCGGTTCGTGGCAGCCGCCCATGCGCCCCACGCCAGGTAAGCCGTGAGCGCCTTCACCTCTTCCGGGTGCTTAATGTAGCCCGGAGGCAGCCCCGGCGCGCCTTTCGCGAAGTAGTTCGACCACTCGCCCGTTTGCGTTTGAAGGCTCGACGCTTCCCCGGCCGTGAAGGTTAGAACGCCGGTCGCTGCGTCGTAGCGGTTTTCCTTCAGCGATTTCTTCACCGCGTCGCTGACGCCGTTTTGCTCTTCCGCGGAAAGAGCCGCGAACGGCTCATGGAAGCGCGCCTGGGATTCGGTCTCCCTGCAAATCTCCGCCTCCCTGCGAAGATACGAGGCCGTATAGTCGGGGCCGAGGTAGGCGCCGTGGCCCCAGAGCGTGCCGTGTTCCATCAGGCCGTACTTGAAAAAGACCTCCTGCCCGCCGGTTATCTCGTCCGAGGTCGCGAGAACGTTTCCCGCCTGGTCGGTTATCTTCAATGGAATCGGCGGCGCCTTCTTGTAGGCCATCACCGTCATGAAAATGAGCAGCGAAAAACCTACCGCCATAACTCCGAGCGCGCCAAAGATCCACCCTCGAGACAAAGGTTTCTGTTGCGTCATCCCTTCACTCATGGCACTCTCCTTGCCTATATGGTGTCAGCTTTTGGTCCATTCATCAAGCGTGGCCGGAGCATCCCGCGCAGGCCGGCGCCGCGGACATCCTATCTTCGCCGGGCGGATAAGCGGCAATCAGTTCCTCGGCCAGCGCGTGGAATCGCTCGTGGGCGCCCTCGCCCATGACGCCTCGCTCAAAAGCATCGAACTTTTCCGCCAGTTCGTCCATATCCTCTTCCTTGATCGCCTGCAAAGCCATCGGGTAGAGGATATTGTCCTCTTTGATGATGTGGGAGCGGAGCATGGCGACGTAGCTCCCGGCCTGGCGGACGGCCTCTTCTCTCTCCTGGCCGCTCAATGGGCCGGACCCGCCTCCCAGGGCGGCCAGTGCCTTAACGTGATCCCGTCCCTCCCTATGGTCGGAAAGCATGACCGCGATCGGCCCGTACTCCGTGGGGAATCCGTTTTTGGCCATGAGGGCGAAGAGCTGGTCATCCTCCTTGCCGTGGTGGCACTTGTCGGCGAAGTTCGAGAAAAATTCCGCGTAGCCGCGAATGGCCTCTCTCGGCGCCGCCCCGCCAGCCTCTATTCCGCAGGCGAACGTCTCCAGCGAGCCCAGCACCAGCTCGATGAGCCTGTGTTCCTCCATCAGTGTTTCGATTGCCTTTTTCATGGCGTCTCCTTTCGCTCCTTGCCGGGGCGGCGCCCCCGCTTGCCCTAGACAACACCTCAAGACATCCATATATGCCTTGAGATATCCAAAAAAAAATTAGCCTTTCCTTCCCCGTGCCTTGCCGCTCTCGCCGCGCCTCAGTTTTGCGATGGTGGTCTCTTCCAGCATCTTGTCGTAGGTCTTCCGTATCTTCGCCCAGTAAGGGTGCAACGGGCACGGGTTCTTCTCGTCGCAACGCGGTAGGCCGAAAACGCACGAGTCCGCCCCCCTCGGGCCGCTTCCCTCGAAAACCTCGAGCACGTCGCCGATCGGCCGCCGCAGCGCTTCGGGCTTGAGGATGAAGCCGCCGCCCCAGCCCTTCTGCGACTCGACCATTCCGGCCTTCCTCAGTTGGTTGAGTATCTTGGACAGGTAGTTCGCCGGGATGCGCGTCTCCTTGGCGATCTCGTCGCCGCTGACGCGCTCGCGGCCCTTTTCGGCCAGGTATCCGAGTATCTGCAGGGCGTAACGGGTGGTTTTGGCGACCATCTCACTCACCTCAAGGCATGAGTATATGTCTTGAGAACCGTCTTGTCAAGCCCCCCTCCTTCCGTGGTTGCAGGGCACTGCGGCGCGCCGGATCGGCCGCCCGTTTGCCGCCAACAACGCTCTCTGGCCGGCCAGGAGCTTGCCAAGCGCCGGGACAAGCCGTATCCTCTCAAAGATGAAGACGAGCCTCCTATATTTTCCCGGCGGGGCGGGCGGCGCAAGCGCCGATTTGGCCTTCGAGGAGGACCAACTTGTCCTGGCGGCCGATGGCAGGCCCGTTCTCGTCTGCTCTTCGTGGAAAACACCGGTCCTCGTTCTCGGCTACGGCCAGGACGAGAGTTCGGTTGACTTGGCGGCTTGCCGCCGGCTCGCCATTCCGGTTTTCAGAAGAATCACGGGCGGCACCGGGGTGTTGCACCACCTGGCCCTTTCCATTTCGCTGGCCCTCCCCTCAAGCCACCCGTGGGCGGCCACCATAAATTCGCTCTACGATGGCTTCGCCGAATCAATTCTGGCCGCTTTATCCGGCAAGGACTTGATCGCCGAGAGAGGAAGCGGCCACGGGGGCGGCTCGCGCCAAAGGTCTCCGGTCTGCTTCGAAGACCAACTTACGGAAAGCCTCCTAACCGGCGGCAAGAAAGTCCTCGGCTGCGCCCAGGCCCGGAGAAAACTGTCAGTTCTAGTTCACGGCACCCTGCTTTTGGGGCTTGACGCCAAGCTTCAGGCCGCGGCCTTCGGAGTTGAAGTGGCGCGCATCGAAAAGGCCATGGCCGCGCTGCCGTCCGAAAGTTCCCTCTCGGCCCAAAAAGAGATCGCCCGCCGCCTCGCCGAAGGCGCCGGGCTCGCTCTTGTGAAGGCCGGCACCATTCCAGCGGTTTCACCCCAATATCTGGCCAGGTATTCCACGGCCCGCTGGGCTCCCTTGTCTTGACGGGCGTGGCGCCCGCGGGAATCTCGTAAGAATTTCAAGCGTTATTGAAATCACGGGGGCGCGCCAGACCACCCTCGAATCGGACAAAGGAGAAGCGATGCCGGTTACGATGATTCAAGAAGCGAAGACCGAGAGGCTCGAAATTCTCGACAAGGACGGAAAAGCCGACGAGGCGCTGCTGCCGAAGCTTTCCGGCGAGGAGATGCTCGGCCTCTATAGGCTGATGGCAAGGATGCGCCGCTTCGACGAGAAAGCGCTCACGCTGCAGCGTCAGGGGCGAATGGGGACCTGGGGCTCCATCCGGGGCCAGGAGGCGTGTCAGGCGGGCTTGGCGGCCAACCTGCTGAAGGAGGATTGGCTGGCGCCATCTTTCCGGGAGCACGGCGTCATGATCTCGCGCGGGATTCCCATGCGCCAGGTCTACGCGATCTGGCGCGGGGACGAGAGGGGACACCAGTTTCCGAAAGGCGTACACTGTCTTCCCGTTTCGATCCCAGTCGGCAGCCAGCTTCTGCACGCGGCTGGGCTGGGACTCGGCCTCAAGCTGCGCAACGAGAAGAGCGCCGTGGCCATCGGCTTCGCCGGCGACGGAGCCTCGTCCGAGGGCGACTTCCACGAGGCGCTCAATTTCGGAGGGGTATTCAAGTCGAGAACCCTGTTCTTCATACAGAACAACCAGTGGGCCATATCGCTTCCTTTCCACAAGCAGACGGCGGCCCGGAGCATCGCGCAACGGGCCCACGGCTACGGCATGCCGGGGATGCAGGTTGACGGAAACGACGTCCTCGCTGTCCATGTGGCCACGAAGAAAGCGCTCGATCACGTCCGCGCCGGCAATGGCCCGTATCTTCTCGAATGCCTCACCTACCGGATGGAGAACCACACCACGGCGGACGACGCCACCCGCTACCGGCTCGCCGGCGAACTGGCCTACTGGAAGGAGCGTGACCCCATTGACAGGATGCGCGCCTTCCTCGTTTCGAGAAAACTGTGGGACGACAAGAAGGAGCAAGCCCTGCTCGAAGAGGTGTCCGCCGAGGTCGAAGCGGAGGTCAAGGCATTCGAGGCGGAGCCCCCGGCGCCGGCGACCGACATCGTTGACTTCATGTACGAAAAGCGGCCGTGGTTCCTCGAAGAACAGCGGGCGGTGCTCGCGAAGGAGAGTCGCTGATGGTGGCCGAAAAAACGGCGGTTGCCGGGAAAACCGAAAAGCTGACGCTCGCGCAGGCCGTGAACCGCGGGCTCGAACAGGAGATGGAGCGGGATCCTAACGTCATTATAATGGGCGAGGACGTTGGAGCGGACGGTGGGGTTTTCCGCGTCACGGAGGGGCTTCTGGACAAGTTCGGCCCTGGCCGAGTGATGGACACTCCTCTCGCTGAAAGCGCGATCGTCGGCGCCGCCGTTGGCCTTGCCGTCGCCGGTTTCCGCCCGGTCTGCGAGATCCAATTCACCGGGTTCGTGTACCCAGCGCTGAACCAGCTTTTCGCCCACGTCGCAAGGTACCGCAACAGGAGCCGCGGAAAGTACCCCCTTCCGATGGTGATAAGAATGCCGTATGGCGGCGGAATTCATCCGCCCGAGCACCATTCCGAAAGCTACGAGGCGCTCTTCGCCCACACGCCGGGGCTCAAGGTGGTCATCCCCTCCACACCCAGCGACGCGAAGGGGCTGATCGCGTCCGCCATCAGGGACGAGGACCCCGTCATCTTCATGGAACCGAAGCGAATTTACAGGGCCTTCAGGGAGGAGGTCTCCATGGAGCCTTACGCGCTCCCCATAGGAGAGGCAAACGTGGTTTCCGTAGGCGGCGACGTGACCATAGTCGCCTATGGAGCCATGATCAAGGTGGCGATGGAGGCTCTGGAGATGTTAGAGCGGCAGGGGGTTTCCGCCGAAGTGATAGACCTGCGCACCATCAACCCGCTCGACGCCAGCGCGGTTCTGCGCTCGGCCGAAAAGACCGGCCGCGTGGTGGTGGTTCACGAAGCCCCAAGGAACGCCGGGGTCGGCGCAGAAATCGCGGCGCTGGTCCAGGAGAGGGCGATGCTCTCTCTCCTCGCTCCGGTGGAAAGGGTCTGCGGCTTCGACGCCGTTTTCCCGTTCCCGCGCCTCGAAGAGCACTACCTTCCAACGAAGGAGCGCGTGGTGGAAGCGGTCCGCAAAACGCTCGATTTTTAGGGGGAGCAGATGGCGTTAGATTTCAAGTTTCCCGATGTCGGCGAAGGAATCCACGAGGGACGGATAGTTGAATGGCTGGTCAAGGAGGGCGGAGCAGTCGCGGTTGACGAGCCGTTCGTGAAGGTGGAGACCGATAAAGCGGTCGTTGACTTGCCCGCCCCTGTCGCGGGGGTCGTTCTGAAACTATTCTTCAAGGCCGGAGATACCATACACGTGGGCGACGTGATCGCCACCTTCGGCGAGAAGGGCGAAAAGGCGGCCGTTCCAAAAGCGGCCGCTGCCGCGCCAGCCGCGGCCGCTGAACACAAGGCCGCTACACCGGCCTCCGCTGCTTCTTCCGGATCCGCCGCGCCACGGGCCTTCCCCAACGCGCGGCCGCTCGCGACGCCGCACACCCGGGCGCTTGCGAGAAAGCTCGGCGTGGACCTGGCCTCGATAACGCCCAGCGGCAACCATGGAAGGGTGACAGACGAGGACGTCGAGAGGGCGCCGAGAGGCGGCGCCGTCATGATGCCAGCGGCTTCCACCGCGCCGCCGCTTTCAACGGCGGCCCTCCCGCCCGTCATCGCCGGCGACGGCGAAGTGGAGCGCGTCAGCGTAAGCCATTTGAGAAAAGTGATCGCCGAAGCGATGGCGCTGTCAAAACGAACCGCCGCCCACGTGACCCACGTTGACGAGGCCGACGTCACCGAATTGATGGAGCTTTACTCCAAGGCCAAGCCGGCGATAGAAGCGCAGGGCGTCAAGTTTTCGATCCTTCCGTACTTCGTCAAGGCGGCGATCGCGGCCTTGAAGTCCCACCCCCTCTTGAATTCCAGCTACGACGAGAAGAACGAGCAGCTCATAATCAAGAAGTTCTACAACATCGGCCTCGCGGTGGACACGCAGGAAGGGCTGGTGGTCCCCGTCGTGAAGAACGCCGACAAGAAGGAGATGACGCGGATCGCCCGGGAGGTGTCGGACCTCGCCCAGCGAGCCAGGGAGAGGAAGCTGGGACTTGACGAGATAAGGGGCGCCTCCTTCACGATCACGAACATAGGCCCGATAGGAGGAGTTTTCGCCACGCCGATAATCCACCAGCCCGAGATGGCCATACTCGGCCTTCACACGATCAAGGAGCGCCCGGCGGTAGTGAACGGCCAGATAGTGGTTCGCAAGATGATGTACCTCTCGGTCTCTTTTGACCACAGGTTCGTTGACGGCGCAGAGGCCGCCCGCTTCATGGCCGACCTGGTCCGCCTGGTAGAAAATCCGCTTCTTCTCATGGCCGCTATTTAAGGGGGAGACGCCAAATGGTCGTAGGCTCCGTTGCAAAAGGATGTCAGGTGGTGGTCATCGGCGCCGGCCCGGGAGGGTACCTCGCGGCGATTCGGCTTGCGCAGCTGAAGAAGGACGTCATCCTCGTCGAAAGCTCTCCCTCTTTAGGCGGGGTCTGCCTCAACGAGGGGTGCATTCCGAGCAAGGCGCTGATCCACGCCGCCGATATGATAGAGAGCGCTAAGACGGCGGGCGCCATGGGCCTTGCAATAAACTTTCAAGGCGTTGACATGCAGAAGCTTTCGGCGTGGAAGGATGCGATAGTCAAGAAGCTGACCGGCGGGGTGAAGATGCTCGCCACCAGCAACGGCGCCGAAGTGGTCCACGGAAAAGCGCGCTTTCTCTCCGACAGAAAGATCGAGGTGCAGGGGGAATCGGGCGCGCAGGTGATCGAGTTCGAACAGGCCGTCATCGCCACGGGGTCGCTTCCCTTTTTCCCGCCAGGGATGGAGCCGGACGGCGAACACGTAATCGGGGCCAAAGAGGCACTATCATTGAAAGAGGTTCCGAAGCGCCTCGCCGTCATCGGCGGAGGCTACATCGGGCTCGAATTGGGAACGGTTTTCGCGAAACTTGGCTCCGCCGTCGAGCTGGTTGAGTTCCTCCCCAAACTGTTGTCTCAACACGACCCGGAAGTGGGCGAGGCGCTGACGCGAAGAATCACGAGCCTGGGCGTGAAGCTTCACCTTGGGGCGAAGGCGATGAAGATCGAGCGCGGTCCGGTCACCAGAGTCACTCTTCAGGACCAAGAAGGAAAGGAGCGGGTTCTGGAGGCGGACAAGGTTCTCATTTCGATCGGGCGCCTCCCCGCCACGCGGGAGCTAGGGCTCAAAGAGGCAGGGGTGCAGGCCGACGCAAAGGGATTCATCAAGGTGGACTCACGGATGGAAACGAGCGCGCCTGGAATATTTGCCGTCGGCGACGTCGTCGGTGGGCCGCTCTTGGCCCACAAGGCCTACCGCGAGGCGAAGGTCGCCGCCGAAGTGATCGCGAAGAAGCCCTCGGCCTTCGACAACGTCGTAATTCCAGCAGTCATTTACACCGACCCGGAGATAGCCTGGGCTGGGCTTTCCGAAACCGAGGCCAAACAGCAGGGCTACGAGGTCGTCACGGGCACGTTCCCCTTCAAGGCTTCCGGTCGAGCCATGACCCTGAACGCGCCCGAGGGCTTCGTCAAGACCGTCGCCGACGCTAAGACGAAGCGCATCCTCGGCGTACACATCGTCGGAGCCGAAGCCAGCGAGATGATCTCGGAAGCAGCGCTCGCGATCGAGATGGGGGCGTTCCTCGACGATTTGGCCCAGACGATCCATCCCCATCCCACCATGAGCGAAGGCCTCCTTGAATCCGTTGACGCCGCGCTCGGCGAAGCCATCCACGTGATGAATAGGACCTGAAGAGTAGAACCGGCGGTGGGGAAACGCGGCGGCCAACGGTAGACGGCGAAAGGGGGAAGAGCGTTTTCACCATGGAGAGACGGGGGTACTGAATAAAGGCATAGGATGCAAGGTGCAATCGCGCGGAGATCACGGGGGAAGA
>JBBINO010000019.1:0-36355 GCA_037443845.1 Acidobacteriota bacterium | reverse complement strand
CAAGGAGGAGGCCCTTGCCATCAACTCACCAAATACTTATTTTGGACAGGTGTGATACTATGTGTCATCCTAGAAAATGTCAAAGCAGATCACGCCGTCTGGCGTCCTAACATCGCAGAATCAATTACCAGAGCCCGTCAAGAGAAAGGTCTATGCTTGCCCCATCCACAGGCTCGTCAAAACGCTGGTGCGCCCATTCTTTGAAAGGTACTCGGTGGTTGACTCTGAAGAATTCCTCATTGGCCCCGGGTTGACTTTGCATGATAAGTTGCTTGGCAAAACCTGAGTTCTCGGCCACATCTGGAAAGTAGGCTAACGGTGCCCTTTCGTCCACAACACCGGCATTCTGGTTCATTTGCTCACGCTCGTCAAGCCCATACAGATATACGATCTGCGCAACCTGGTCGTTTGAAAGACGATGGCCGGTCTTGTAACAGACTTCAAGGATGCACAAGCCGATACCATTACCAGGTTCATCCCAGTATAGCCTTAAAAGCTCTGGTAAGGCGCATTGGGCGTCGTATGTCGCAAGAACCTCTGCAAGGTACACAGAGAATTCCTTAAAACCCTCATGTCCTGGCTGAGAGCGAATTTGCAACTCCCGCATCCTGCCGGATTGATATATCTCAAGAAGCTTTCCTAGAGCTATTGGCCTTTCCTGCTCAGGCATGTTGCTGATTAGAGCGCTGGCTTGGTGGAAAAGCGCTCCCCAGCTACGCTTTTCGGCTAAGCCGTCGAACAGGAGCCTTACAGCCTCCGGGTCCTTTATTTTCTCTCCGTCGAATTGAAACCAGGAGGTCCCTACCGGACTAATATCAAGAATCATCCGTGCGTAGGCGCGCTGAAATTCGGTGCTCCGCCAACATCCGCAAACACCAAGCTTGTATTCCAAGAGCCAGAAATCTGAAGAGAGAGATCTGTCCGCAAAGGCTGGTCGAAGCTTGGCAAGGTAGGGAAGGCAGTCAACCGTTCTGCCGGAGACCATGAGGGCCACTATAGAGAGAAGCACGCTGGCCGTGCCCAATGTGGTCAACGCCAAGCCCCGAAGAAAAACCTTGCCCCGCCCCCATGCAAATGTCGCCAGATAAAAAGGAATCGCCAGCCATGCTAAACCGAAGGCTGTTCTCAACAAGACCGTCCAAAAAGGCTGGCATTCAATTTGTGGAAACGTCCCATTAAAGGAGGCCCCTACATAGTAACTGGCAAAAAGTAGCACCGAGTACTTCAATGGCTTCCACAGGCGAGAATGCAACCCAAGAAACCCTGCTGTGATTATGCCAAGTATCCCCTGGTCCCCCACAAGAACAGCCCCTATCGGCATTTCCAGGCACATGGTGCGGAACAAAATAGAAAGCGATATCCAGACGATAACCAGCAAGAATCCAACCGGTCGAACATGACTGGCATCTGCCCGTGGTACTCGCAAGATCAGAGACGGCTCGCCTTGTCTACGAAAACAGGACCTCCCGATCCGCTCCCGCCAGGATAGCTTATCGCCTTCTTCTCTAAACACCCTACGACCAAACCAGCCGCCCCAGATGGACAAAACTGCCAGGGCAGCATCGCACAAGAGTATGCACAAGGAGCAGAGAAGGCCGACAGCGAGAATGACGATTAGATTCTCGAAACATGAACTCCATTGAGTGGTGGCAATATTGTCAGCCGCAAACGAGTCCGCGATCGCAAGTCCGGCGACAAGAAACAGGAGAGAGCCCTTCTGAAAGAACGAAAGCTCACCCGTTAGAAAGGCAAGCGCCCAGGAGCAGCAGAGCAGGACACTTCCTTGCCATTCGGAGTGGAATCCAGAAATGGCAAGCAGCACAAACATAAAAAGTATGGCTGCAACCAACCGTCTGTTGGAGAGTGGCCTTTCATCGCTAGGAAAAAGAAAAGCGATTGCATCCTTGGACATTTCCTTAAGCAAATGCCGTGAACGGTTCATCTGGCATCTCCCACCCCCGACGACAAGAAGAAAATATTCCACGGCGAGCCACATACGACAATAAGCCCGCCACAGAAGACGCTTAATTTTATCACAAGCTCCTGACGGGCAACATGCCAGTACTCGCAAGGGATTTCTCGGCTTGTCACTTGGATGTCGCTTCTGACGATATCTCGCTGATTGAATTCCCTCAACCGGAATTCGTTTGGTGGTTTTCAGAAAAGTTAAATGAAACGCGTCACTCCTCGGTCGGCAGGTTGTAGTAGAAGCGGAAGAGGCCGCCGATCTGCGGCACCGTGACGAAGTCGGGAAGCGGCGGCAGCGGGTTGCTCGAACGGAGCGCGTCCATTGCCGACTGGTCGTAGGATGGAATGCCGGATGGGCGGACGACTTCAAGGTCAGTGACGCGGCCGTCCTTCTGGACGTTGAAGTGGATCGCCACCCACCCCTTCTGCCTGAGCACCATCTGCGCTTCCGGCGTCCTCCAGTTGCTCTGGACCCTCTCCTGCACCTTGCGGGCGTAAGGCCCGAGGTCCCACGCCGCCGTGTCGAAGGAGAGGTCGCCCGTGTTGAGGCGGCTTGCGTTGGGATTGTTGTATCCTCCCTGAATCGCCCCCGCCATCATCTGCTGCAATTGCGCCCCTACGCCGAGCTGGCCCGGACGCGGCTGCACCGTGGGCGCCGCTTGCCCGCCCTGCGCTTGGCCGCGTTGTCCACCCTCGCGCTCGCCGCCCACGGGAAGCCCCATCTTGGCGGAAGCGCTCGAAGGCTGTCCCTGCGTCTGGCCGTTGTTCTTCTCTCCGCGCACCTCGCGCGCGGCCCGCGCGACCTCTTTGGCAACCGACCCCTTTTCCCGCTGGGCTTGAGCGGTTCCCGATTCCGGGGAACCTTGCTGGCCTGGCTGAGGCTGGGCGGGCCTCGGAGAGGGCTCGGAAGGCCTGACGGCCGGACGGGTGAAGGGCGCATCCCCTGGCCCTCCCGCCTGCCGAAGCGGGCTCTGGCCGAATGACGTCGGGTCAGGAGATTCCCCCTTCCTCGGGTCGGGGCTCGCGCCGTGGCGGTTCAGGTCGGAGTAGCGCGTCGGGTCCATGGGCTTCTCCGCCGATGGCTTCAAGTCGTTAACGTAGATGAACTTGATCGGCTTGCCGTTCTCGTTGGTCATCGCCCGAAGCCCCCTGGCCGCCTGGTTGGCGCCCTCCGGGTGGCTCGCCGCCTGGATGTACTGGCGCCCTCCCAGCATGATAAGCGGGATATGCAGGAGGATGGCGGCGATGAAGGAGATGCTCCTCGTCCAGTGGCCCCGCCTGAAGAGCCAGGCGGAAAGGCCCGAGCCCAGCGATCTGGCTTCATTCAACAACGGGACAAAGGTCATCCGTTCGACTCCGCAAGCTTTCGGGCCAGAGAAATGAAAGAGGCCCGCACCGGACCGAAATCCGTCCCCGGATGGCGGGGGTGGATCCGGTTCGTCAGTAAAATATAAACCTTTTCTCCGTTCGGCTCCAGCCAGGCGCCCGTTCCAGTGAAGCCTTCGTGGCCGATGGCGCCTTCGGGCAAAACGCTGCCCGCCGTCCATCCTTTCGTCAGCGAGTGCTTCCATCCGGCGGTGCGCGCTTCGCCGCTCATGGCCCGGCCCTGTTCCCAGGCCATGGCGAGCGATTTACCCGATAGAAAACCGGAAGTCGGGAAGTAGGCTCCGGCAAGAACTGCCGCGCCCCTCGCGGTGGCGAAGAGTCCCGCGTGGCCGGCCGCTCCGCCCAGAAATCTGGCATTCCCGTCGTGAACCACGCCCCACAACCCTCCCTCGGGAACTGGACAAGGAACCGCGCCATTACGGCGCGCCATTACGGCTTCGTGCGCCCCGTCAAGCTCGGCCGCGGCGACCTTCTCTTTCGGCCCAGATGGCCGGAAACAGGCGTCTTCCTGCCCTATCCCCAATGGCCGCAGCACGCGCCTCTCGACCAGCGCGCTCAATTCCCCTTGCAATTTCTCTTCCAAGAGGAACCCGAGAAGAATGTAGCCGAGGTCCGAGTAAACCGCGGCCTCTCCGGCCTTCCCGCGCTCGCATCCGCTCATGAGCCATGCCCGCGCCCCTTCCTTCGACCGGACCTTGCCGTACAGCGGCTCCCACGGCGGAAACCCGGCCTCGTGGCGCAAGAGGTCTAACATTGTAAACGCGTTCGGCCCTTCGGCAACAGGCTCTTCAATGTCCAACTCCCCCTCGCAGGCGGCGCGCAGAGCCAGAAGAGCCGTCGCCAAAGGCTTCGTGAGAGAGGCCATGTCGTAGAGCGTGGCCGTGCGGGCCTCGTGGCGCCGAGGCTCCCGCACGGCAAGGCCGCCGGCCATCGCGAAAACGGTCTTTGAGCCGGCGGTAACGACGCTCGAAAATCCAGGCGTGGTCACCCCGGCCTGGCGGCTGAGAAAAGAGGCGGTTGCTTCGCTGGCCTCCTCCTTCATCTCACTCCTTTACCGGCTTGAAGCCTTCGCCCAGGACTTCGTGCGCCTCGGAGACGACGACGAAGGCCTTGGGGTCCATGTCGGCTATCAGCCTTTTGACCGCCGCCACCTGCGAGCGCGAAACGACGACGTAGAGCACGGGGCGCCGCTCCTTCGAATATCCCCCCGTCGCTTCGAGGATAGTCACTCCGCGGTTTACCTCCGAGAGGATTGCGTCCCTGATGTCGTCTAACTTGTCCGAAACCACTAGGACGCTGCGCGCGTACCCGAGTCCCTCGACCACCGTGTCGAGCACGCGGCTTGAGATGTAGTTGACGATGAGGGCGTAGAGGACTGGGACCAGCCCAACGACCGGAATGGCGGCCAGAAGGATGAGCGTGTTGCTCCACAGAAAGACCTGCCCGAAGGGAATTCGCCTGTACTTGTAGAGAAGCTGCGCAACGATGTCCGTGCCACCGGTCGTGCCTCGCGCCCTGAGGACGAGGCCTATGCCGAACCCGTCAACCAGGCCGCCGAAAAGCGTGTAGATTAGCGGGTCCCCCTTGACCGCTGGAAGGACCGAGGCGAGCAGGTCTATCCCAGCCGACATCACCACGACGGCGTAGATCGTTCTGAAGAGCGTGCGCCAGCCGCCGCCCCACTTTACCCCGGCGAACAAGAGCGGCACGTTGAGCGCGAGATTTGTAAGACCGACGGGCCAGTTCCAGGTATAGTTGAAGAGCATCGCCACGCCGGTCACTCCGGCGCTGACGACCTTGTTGGGTGTTAGGAACATCACCACGCCCGCGGCCACAATCAGCGACCCGCCTGTCAGCAAGAGATAATCCTCGGCCAGGCGGAAAGCCTTGCGCGCCGGTGAGAGGCGGGCGACGGGGCCGAGTATCTTCTCTCTGAGTCCTCCGCGGGGCATAGGTTATCTCTTGGTTATCTCCGGGATCGCCCGGGGGTGCATCATTTTCCCTGGGTCGAGAAGGTCGTCCAGCGTGGCTTCGGAGAGCCCGGCGCGTTCCCTTGCAAGCTCCCTGACTTTTCGGCCCGTTTGAAGCGCTTCGAGCGCTATCTTGGCCGCCGCGTCGTACCCTATCACCGGCACAAGCGCCGTCACGAGGCCGATGGAACGCTCGGCGAGATCGCGGCAGCGGGAGACGTCGGCCGTTATGCCGGAAACGCACCGCTCGCGCAGCACCGTAAGCGCCTTCGTCAGCAGTGTCAGCGACTGAAAAAGGTCGAAAGCGATGAGCGGCTCGAAGGCGTTCAGCTCGAGCTGCCCCCCCTGCGCGGCTAGCGTTATCGCGACGTCGTTGGCAATGACCTGAAAGCAGACCTGGTTCACCACTTCCGGAATGACGGGATTGACTTTGCCAGGCATTATCGTAGAACCAGGCTGAACGGGCGGGAGGTGTATCTCGCCGAAGCCGGCTCGCGGGCCTGAAGAGAGAAGCCGCAGGTCGTTGCACACTTTCGACAGCTTCACCGCTATTCTTTTGAGGACGCCCGAGAGCTGAACGAAGGCGCCGGCGTCCGACGTCGCCTCGACGAGGTTCGGCGCCGTGATCAGGGGCAGGCCCGTTATCTTGATCAGTTCCTCGCGGACCCTGCCGGCGTAACCCGCCACGGTGTTGACGCCAGTCCCAATGGCGGTCGCCCCCAGGTTCATCTCGTGAATGAGCTTCGAGGCCTCCCTGAGCCGCTCGATGTCCTCCCCCACAGTCACGGCCCACGCGGTAAACTCCTGGCCCAGGGTCATGGGAACGGCGTCCTGCATCTGGGTCCGCCCCATCTTGATCACCTCTTTGAACTCCTCGCCCTTCGACGCGAAAGCCCCTTCGAGGAGATGCATGGCCGAAGCGAGGTCGCCGATCATCCAGATGGCGGCCAGCTTGAGCGCCGTCGGATAGACGTCGTTGGTTGACTGGGAGAGGTTGACGTGGTTGTTCGGGTGGCAGAAGGCATAATCCCCGCGCGCCTTGCCGAGCATTTCAAGCGCCCTGTTGGAGATCACCTCGTTGGCGTTCATGTTGGTCGAAGTTCCCGCCCCGCCTTGAATGACATCCACGACGAAATGGGCGTCCAAGGCGCCAGACTGCACCTCGCGCGAGGCCCCGGCGATGGCGCCGCCCAGCCTGGGATCGAGCTGCCCCAAATCCATGTTGGCCCGCGCGGCCGCCTCCTTGATCGCCCCCAAGGCCCTCACCAGGCTTCTGTACCTTGAAATTGGAAGGCCCGTGATAGGGAAGTTCTCCACCGCCCTCATCGTCTGTACGCCGTAGTAAGCCTCGGCCGGGACCTGCTTCTCGCCCAGGCTGTCGTGTTCCACGCGAAAATCCATGAAACTCCTCCTTCACGCCGGCATGAGGCGCTCTTGCAAGTATAACCCATACAGGGCGTCATACAACGACGGCGAGGGAGCCGAAGCGCATGACGCCCCGTATTCGCGGGGAAGGCCCCACCCCTTGCGAAGGCGGCCTTGCAGGCCGCGCAAGGGTTTGGCCCTCGCCGCGGCGAATAAAGCCCGTCGATCCTGGCCGCGCACGAGCCAGGGGCTTGCGGAAGAGGAGCGAATGAGCAAAAATAGCACTTGGCGCGGTGCCAGCCGCGCGAGTGGGGTGAAAGGAGACTGTCATGAAAGCGCCGCGTTCGATGATGCTGTTGGCCACCGTTGCACTGCTGCTTGCGCCGGCCCTTTCTGCCAGCGCGGGGGACACCGATCTCCTTATCGGGGCGGGGAGGCTGGACTTGCGCCATTCGCCAGGAATCGCCTATGGTTCCTTCGAGGCGACCCACCTCTGGGGCGACTCCCGCTACTGGGGATTTTGGGGCGCGGCCGACCTGAGCGACAGCGCGGACTGGGTCGGAGGCGGCCTCTTCGCCACTTGGCCTTTCGCAAAAGGGTGGTCTCTCGCCATAAGCTCCGGACCAGGCTGGTACTCCGAGCCGAGCAAGCTGAAGCTTGGAAACTCGCTGGAGTTCCGCTCGACCGCCTACCTGACATACAGGTGGAGCCGGTACGGCGCCGGAATCAGCGTAAGCCACTATTCAAACGCCGGGACTTCATCTTACAACCCTGGCACCGAATCGGTGCGCCTCTTTTTCTCCATCCGCCTCGGCAAACGCTGACCGCCACGGGCGCGGAGGCACGGAGGGAAGATCATAGTTGCGTTACAAGCGCGAAGGTCACAGAGGAAAGGAAGCCTTCCTTGAAGAGAGCGTCCGTCGTTGATTTGATCCGTCCTTAGTTTGCGTCTTACGCGGGCAACAGAGGCACGGCGAGTTTTGAGTTGGGAGTTTTGAGTGTTGAGTTGAGCGAAGCTGGCGCGGCGCAGCGACAGGAGCCATCGGGTTCCGAAGAACCCTCCTAAAGACGATCCATTTGCAGAAACCACGCGCCGCCGTTGTAGGAGGCGTCTCCAGACGCCGATTGCTGCAGGAGGCATCTCCAGATGCCGATGCGCGGGGAGTGAGCGGTGAGAAGTGAGATGTGGGACGGCAGCCAAGAGACACACGCTTGATGGACTGCTAGAAAGCAAGATTTTGACCCCCGATGTTCGATGTTTTTCGGTTCATCGTCTCACTTTTCACGTCTCACGTCTCACTTCTTCCCGCTCCTCGCGCGCGGCGAAACCTTAGCGCGTTTTCGTCGTATACTTGTCGCGATGGGCGGGGTGCTCGAGGTTCGTGACATCCACGTGAGTTATGGCGCGACGGAGGCGCTCAGGGGCGTTTCGTTCGAGGCGCGCGAGGGCGCCGTCGGCCTTCTGGGGCCCAACGGCGCCGGCAAGTCCACCCTCATCATGACGCTTCTGAATCTCGTACCGCTCTCTTCAGGCTCGTTCACCCTTTTCGGCGAACAGAGCGGGAAGCTCGGCGCAAAGCTTCGCGACAGCGTGGGCTACGTGCCGGAGAGCCAGGGCATTCGCTCCGGCATGTCGGGCGTCGCGTGGGTCGCCCTTCTGGGCGAGGTGTCCGGGCTTCCGCGCCAGGCCGCGGTCGAGCGTGCCCACGAGACGCTTCAGTACGTGGGGCTCGGCGAATCGCGCTACCGAGAGGCGCAGACCTACTCCACCGGAATGCAGCAACGGTTGAAGCTGGCGGCCGCTCTCGTTCACGACCCAAAGCTTGTCCTTCTCGACGAGCCGACGGCCGGGATGGACCCGACGGGCCGCGAGGAGATGCTAGGCCTCTGCCGCGACCTCGTGAAGCAGGGCAAGACGCTCCTCTTCTCCACGCACATTTTGAAGGACGTTGAGGCCGTCTGTTCGCAGGTCGTAATCCTCCACAAGGGACGGGTCGCCGCCTCGGCGGGGCTTAGTGACTTGACGCGCTCTCGCGAGCACCACTTCCTCGTCCAGTGGGACGGGGACCGCGGCCAGTTCATGGCGGCCTGCGAAAAAGCCGGATGGAAGGCGGGCGACGGCCAGAACAACCTGGTCAAGGTCGTCCTTCCCGAGAATACGAACCACAGGGAACTTTTCGCCCTGGCCTCGCGGCTGGGAGGCTCGATCCACAGGTTCGTGAGGGAAGAGACATCTCTCGAAGAGGTTTTCCTGGAAGCCCTGGCGAAGGAGGCCCAAAATGCCGGTGTTTGACCAGGGTTACCAGAGCTACTTGGGGCCGAAGCGCTCGCTCGGGCGCAGGTGGATCCCCGTCTGGCGCGAGGAGGCGGCGCCCTATCTGCGGAAGCGCTACTTCATCCTGCTTCTAATCGTCGCGTTCCTGCCGTGGCTTTTCGGGGGCGTGGGGCTGAGCTTCATCCGCTCTCAGGCGGGAAGCCTCGACTGGGCCAAGGAGATCATCCAGAAGCTCCCCGAAATGAACGAGGCTTGGATCGCCAAGCTGCTCACGCTCGGTTGGAGCAACTTCCTCCTGGCTATCGTCTGCGTCTGGGCCGGATCGGGCCTCGTCTCCAGGGACCGCAAGGAACACACTCTCGAGGTCTTTCTGGGCCGGGCACTCGGGCCGGCGCAGTACCTCCTCGCCAAAGGCGCGGCGCTCGGCGTCTACCTCCTCTTCTTCACCTTCGTGCCGGTCGCGCTGTTGGTCGCCTTCCACGTCGGCCTGACCGGCGACGTTTCGTTCATCTGGGCGCATTCAAGAGCGATTTGGGGGACTCTTCTCTACACGCTAATCGGTCCGGGCGCGCTCGTCGTCTTCACCCTCGCGCTCTCCTCGCTGAGCAGGTCGCCGAGAGTGGTGGGCCTTGCGCTGATCGGCGTGCTCTTCTTCGGCCCGCCGGCCTCCGGCATCATGTGGGCCATCACGAGGAGCCAGCTTTCATGGACGCTGGGCATCCTCGTCGAGCTTAAGGCTCTCGGCTACCACTGCCTCGGCGTCGCGCCGGAGCCGGAAATTCCGGCGCTTCATTCCTTCCTCTATTTCGCGGCGCTGATCCTCTTCAGCCTCGGCGTTCTCTACGTCCGCTTCTCGAAGAGGGGGGTGCTGCGATGATCCGCGTCGAGGGCGCCTCGAAGTGGTACGGCCTCGTCGTCGGGATCAACCGCGTCAGCCTCTCCATCGAGCCTGGCGTGACGGGACTTTTGGGCGTCAACGGCGCCGGCAAGAGCACTCTCCTCAATCTGATGGGCGGCCTTCTGCGCCCATCCTCGGGAGAAGTCAGCCTCGGCGGCATGGAGATATTCGCCAACCCGAAGGCGCTCGGTATGATCGGCTACTGCCCGTCGCCGGACCACTTTTACGAAGAGATGACCGGCGAAAACTTCGTCGCGTTCATGGGAAGGCTCTCCGGGCTTCCGAAGGCGGAGGCGCTCGAAAGGGCTCGGATGGCGTGCGCCGATGTGGCGCTTGGGGAGGAGCGGCTCAAGCGCATCAGAAAAATGAGCAAGGGGATGCGCCAGAAAGTGAAGATGGCGCAGGCGCTGATTCACGATCCGAAGGTCCTGCTTCTTGACGAGCCTTTGAACGGCATGGACCCGCAGAGCCGCGCCCAGACGATAGCCTTCATAAAGAAGTGGGGCCAGGAGGGGAAGTGCGTCGTCGTTTCGTCGCACGTCCTCCACGAAGTCGAGGCGATGACGTCGAGGATACTGCTCTTGCACCACGGCCGCGTTCTCGCTTCGGGCGAAGTGCCCGAAGTGAGGGAGGCGATCTCGTCGAGGCCCCTTAAGGTCTTCATGCGCTGCGCGAAGGCGCGGGAGCTGGGGGCGGCCATGGTCTCGTGGCCGGCGGTCCACTCGCTGGCTTTCGGAGCGGAAGGCAAGACCGTGACGGTGGAGGTATCCGACGCCGGCGGTTTCTACGCTTCACTAGGGCGATTCCTCGCCGAGAACGACGCGGGGCTGGAGATTTTGAACCCGCTGGACGACAACCTGGCCGCCGTTTTCCAGTATCTGGTGGCCTGAGAGCCGGAGGTAGAGGTGGCATCCGAGGCGCAAAAGGCGCTCTTCTTCAACACGGCGAAGCAGATGACCCAGTCGGTCAAGGGGCTCCTCTTCCTGGCGCTGGCCCTATTCCCGTGGCTGCTGCTCCTACTGCTCCAGCTTTTGATCTGGCGCGGGGTTCCGGTCGGCCTGGGCGGCGCGACGCTCTACGGCAACCTCGTGGTCGCCTATTACGCCGGCTTCCTGGTGCCCCTCAGTTCGCTCTTCTTCGGCGTCGCGCTGATAGCCGACGAGGCCGAAGGCGGAACGCTTCCTTACCTCTTCGGCCGTCCGGTGCCGCGCTTCAAGTTGTTCATCGCGAAGTTCGCCGGAATGGAGGCGGTGCTCCTTTTAGGGTCGTCCCTCTCGATGACGGGCTCGTTCGTCCTCTCTCAGATGGAAGCGGGGGGGCTAGGGCTGGCCAAGGGTTTCGGGGGCTTCTTGATGGACCTGGCCGCCGTGGCGCTCGGGATGGTCGTCTACGGGGCGCTTTTCTCCCTCTTGGGGTTAGCCTTCAAGAGGCCTCTATTCATAGGCTTTCTCATAGGCTTCGGATGGGAGAACCTCGTCGCATGGCTGCCTGGCTTTTTGAAGAGGCTGACCATCCTCTTCCACCTCCATACGCTGATGCCCGAGCCCACCGAGCCGAAGGGGCTTCTCAACCTGCTCGCCTCCTCCGAGAGCAAGGCGGCCGCGCTGATCTTTCTGGCCATTTACGGCGCCGCCTTCATTGGCGCAAGCTGCCTGGTGATCCGTAAGATCGAGGCGGCCCACCTGGAAAGAGAAGGCTAGCCCAGGCGCCGCAGCCTCGCCGTTTCAAGGCGATCAAACCGGCCTGCTCTCATCAAACAAAAGACCGCGCGGCCCTCCCGGGGAGCGGCCTTGCGGCCTCGTGCTATACTTCGGGGCGTGGAGGCCCGACGATGAAACGACGCCCCTTTAAGCTCCTCGCCGCGCTGGCGCTCCTCTGCGCGGCCGGCTGCTACAGGCCCTTCAGCCCGGAACAGGTGCGCCACGAGATAGAGCGCCAGACCGGAGCGGAGCCGCGCTCCTCGTTCGAGTTCAAGCTCGGCGGCGCGACGATGAAGCTCGCCAAGGCGGTCGCCTCCAAGGCTACTGGCGAGCCCGCGAACTTCGGCGGCCTCACCAGAATAGACTTGGCCGTCTTCGAGCTGCCTCAAGGCAAGAGCGTGGATTTCGGCGCCATGAAGATTTGGGGCTGGGACAGGCTCATCGAGACGAAGGAGGGGGACCGCGCCTTGATGGTCCTCGTAAGGACGAACGGAGAGACCCTCGGGGACATGGTGCTGGTGGCCCAGGGCCGCGACCAGGTGCTCTACGGGAGATTGAAGGGCAAGCTTGATCCGAAGCTGCCTTCGGCGCTCCAGAAGGTCCTCAGCGCCACCGGGCTGCAGGGATTGAAGGAGCACATCCTCTCGGCCGCGGGGGAGGGCGCGAAAAATCACCCTCTTCCGTGAACGGGGAGCGCGAGGCAAAAGGCTCATTTTGCTCGCAGGAGCTGGAGCAGGGCGCTTGGCCTTCCGGCGAGCGCCTGCGCGATCTCGGCACAACTGGTGTATCCGCAGTTGCGGCATATCTCAGGATTTTCTACGTCGCGGCAACAAGCAAACAGCCGTTTGCCGGCGAAAAGCTCGATTTGCTTAATCGGTCGCTTCCAGTTATTCTTCATAAGCGCGGAGTGAGCCGCTCTCGAATAAAAAATGGGGTAGCCTCTTTCCTTCATCGCCCATATCCGCTGAAGGACGCGTCGCCGTTCTTCGCCGACAAAGCCGTATTTTGCGACCACTTCCGGTTCGCCGGTCAGCAGATTGAACGTTATCCCAGCAAACGCGCCAGAGGAGGCGATCCTTTCGACAGCAGACTCCAAAACCTCCACGTTTGCCTTGGAAAGCGTCATCGAGGCGATGACTTTGGCCCTGGCACGCTTCGAGTTCTCAAGGATCCTGTCATATGAGCCGCTACGCACTACATCGTGTGTTTCCTTTGTTCCATCTATGGTGACGATGAACGTGGCCTCGTCGGCGTCTATGGGATGGGTTCCATTGGTGTAGACCGCGATATCTACGAAACCACTCTCGCGCGCGAAATCGATCACATTCGCAAGGCGGGCCTCACCGCTCTGCCATAGAGTGGGCTCCCCTCCCGTTATGACCAGCGCCCTGTGGCCTCGTTGGCGGGCATCCAGCAGGCACGAACGCACGGTGTCGTAATCAAGGTCGTACTTGCCTGTATTCTTGGTTTTGCAGTAGAAGCAATCTAGGTTGCACCGGTCGTTGATGACCAAGATGAAGAGGTACGGGCGGACCATTCCAAACAAGAACGTGTCAACCGCAATGGACGCGTACGCTTGAAAGCGATCTAGAGCCTGACTTCGCCTGGCCATGGCTGCTTCCGGCATGTGCCCCAAAGATTGTTGATATAGTTAAGGCTGTATTCGTTCTGCAGGCGATGGATCCAGTAAGCTCCCGCTTTCGTGACGCGATAGCCGCCTTCGACCGCCTTGAGCAAGCCCGCAAGCAGCAACGGTCGAAGCATGGGGCCAAATTCCCTCTCAATGGATGCGTCACTCCCGAATACGGATTTAAAATCCGAATCCGTCATCTGAAGTTCATAGATCCGCCAGTAGAGCCAATAGGCCATTTCGAGCCGCCTGTCGACTTTCATAGACAGCGCCACGGGTCGCTCCAGTGGCAATGCCTTCACGTAGGCGGCGACGCTAAAAGTGTTGACATAGAAATCGTTTCCGGTCATTGACGCCGCACTGGGGCCAAAGCCGATGTAATGGTGCCGAGTGATAGAGCTAAATTTAGGCTTTCCCGGCCTGAGCCAACTCCAAACAGCGCATCGATGCAACCCCGCCGCCTCACAGACGTCATCTGTAAAATCAAGCATTTCTTTAACGACGCGGTGTGAGGGTCGCTGGACCGCTCTAATTTGTTCTGAAGCCCCAAGATCCGTATAGGGAAACGCAAACATGGGATAGGTGCTGATCTGGCCCACGCCGAGGTCCACTATCGCCATAACGTCTTCCTTCCATTCCTCCAGGGTCTCGCCGGGAAGTGCGAACATGAGGTCGACATTGATAGAGGAAAAGTCTAGAACCATGGCGCGGCGGACGGCGTCGATTCCTGCAGGGCCGTCATGGCTTCTTTGAATCCGACGGAGCAAAACGTCCGAGGTTGATTCCACACCGATGGAAACGGTGTTGATTCCGGCATCCTTGATCGCTTTCAGGCAATCGTTCGCCATGTTAGAGGGGTGTAGCTCGATGCAAGTCCGTTCCGGCCTTTTCAGCCGTCGGCCAAGGTGAGCCAGTATGGAGATCAGCCCGGGCCAATTGACCGTAGGCGTTCCACCACCGATATAGAGAGAAGAAAACTCTGTGCCTTGAAGATAGGGCCCGTAAAGATCGACCTCCTCCTTGACGGCTCTCTCGTAGGCCTCGAACGCGTTATCGCTGTACTCGACCCGGTTGTATGGGCAGTATGGACATAGGTTCTTGCAGAAGGGGACGTGCAAATAAAGACCCGGGCGCAACAAGCGTTCGGGCCACGAGGGCTGCTGCCGAATCATCCGAAAGCGCCGGCCGTGTCCCGTTATTGCCTTTTGAACGAGGGGCTTCCAAACGGAACGGCCGATCATCTTTTTCTCCGTAAGGCCAAATGCAATTTCTCGAGGGCTGCGCACTGTCAAAGCTCAGGGCACTAGCTTCACTTCGTATCATAGCATGTTCAATGGGGGTGAAGAACCGTCCTTGGGAAAAGACTCTAGCCAAAAGAACACAGGAGAAACCGGCACATTGACGAGGGGCTTGTGCAAAGACATAGGGACGAAGGAGATGCAGTGCACCTCCTCCGTATTCATAGCTTCAGAGGGTGGGCCTATGCCTAAACTTTCTTGTGTCAGCTAAAACCTGGCGGGTATCTTGCCGGCCTTCGCGTCGCTGAACCGTTTCTCGGCCGCCTCCCAGTTGACGTTCTCAAAGAAGGCCTTCATGTAGTCCGGCCGCCCGCCGGCGCCGTAGTCAACCATGTAGGCGTGCTCCCAGACGTCCATGACGAGGACCGGGACGAAACCGGCGACGTTGCCCTCCTCGTGGAGTTGGACGAAGTGGTTCGTGAGGTGGCCGTACGCCGGGTCTAGGTAAAGGATGGACCAGCCTATCGAGCGGGAGGCCCCGCACTTCACGAAGTCCTCCTTCCAGGCCTCGAAGCTGCCATACTGCTCTTCGAGGGCCTTTCTCAAGGCAGAACCGGCCTTTGGTTCCGAGACGCCGGCCTTGAGGTTGCCGAAGTAGTACTCGTGGAGGACCATGCCGTTGTACTCGAAGCCGAAGCGGCGGCGCCTGTCGGCGTAGATGGGAGTCGAGGTCTTGCCCTCTGTTCGCAGGGCCTCGAGCTCGCCCTTGAGCGCGTTGCTGTTCGAGATGTAGCCCTCGTAGAGCTTCCAGTGCTGGGCGATCTGGTTTTCGGTGATGCCCTTGAGGCCCGACGGTTTGAGGTGATTCTTCGCTTCGTATGCCATTTGACTCCTCCTTAAGAAAAGTTCAACGGCGCGCCGCCAAGGCTTATTCCAGCTCCGAAGGCGGCCTCCTTCCGGTAAAGAGCTTGAACTGGAGCTTGGCCTGAGCCCTTAGCATAGCCTCACCTTGAAAGACCTGCAAGCCCTGGGCGCGCGCCCGTTTGACAAGGGGCGTCGCGCCGCTCTCGGGGACGACCATGTCCAGCACCGCCGTTCCGGAGAGGGTGCCTTCGGGCATCGGGCACTCCTCCCCGTCGCCGCCCGCCGGCGTGGCGTTGACCAGGAGGTCCCATCCGGCGGTCGCGCGCTCGTTCCACGGAAGCGCGGCACATCCGGTCCGCGAAGCCAGCCTTGCCGCTTTTGAGTGATCCCTCGCGCAGAGCGCCACCGCGCCCCTCGAACGCAGCGCCACGGCCGCGGCCGCCGCCGCGCCTCCAGCCCCGAGAATGAGAACCCTGGGGTGTGGCGCCGTCCATCCCCGGACGGCGCTTCTCACCCCGAAAACGTCGGTGTTCGCGGCCATCCACGCGTCCCCCCGCTTCAGGAGCGTGTTGGCCGCTCCGGCGGCTCCCGCAAGCCTTGAAACGAGGGCGGCCGTTTCAAGCGCGGCCTCCTTGTGGGGAATCGTCACGGCGGCACCCGCCACGTTTACCAGCTCCGCGAGGCGGCCGAAACCCGCCAGATCCTTGAGGGGAACGGGAATGTAGCGCTCCTGCCGCTTGCCCTCCCTGAGCCACTTGTTGAAGAACGACGGCGTCCTGGAAAATAGAAGCGGCCAGCCCAACAGCACGATCAGCGGCGTCTCTCGCGAAATTTCGAGGAGGGCGCACGACATGAGCAGCTCCAGCGAAGGCTGGCCTTCTCCGGCCGGGGCGCAACCGGGCGCGCTGGCGTATGTCGCGAGAGAGCCCCAGGCCAGGGAGAGCACCCTGCTCGGCAGTCCCGCCTCGCCGGCGGCGAACGCTATCACGTCGCCGCGGGAACTCTCCGCCGCAAGAAGCTCCCGCGCGCGAAGATTGCCGCCAATCTCTTCGGCGCGGGAAACGACCTTGTAGGCCGCGGCCGGCGTTCTTCGCATTTCCCGCAGGATCGTGAGCGCATCCGCCTTTTCGCCGGGCTTTTCATGCCACGAAAGCATGAGGCGGGAAGGGGCAATTCTTTTGAGCAACTCCGCCTGGGCCCCCTGGAAAGGGATGTCAACCCAAGCCCCAAGCTCGGCGGCGCGCTCGAAGTGGCGCCATTCGTCCCGCGGCGTGGCGCTCCTCTCCCCCGAGACCAGCAAAGGGTGCTCGGAGGCGAGCTCCACCGACTTGAGCCTTTCTTCTTCCGAGGCAAGCAGGTCGAGCCTGACTTCGACGCGGCTCGCGCCCATCGCCAAGGCTTCGCGCGCGGCAACGGCGGCTTCGGCTGCGGTCGCCGGAGAAGCCGTCGCGATTATCGGGCCGGGCCCGCTATTTGTGGATGCCTCAGCCATGCTGCTCTCCAAGCGCCGGGTGGCTTTGGCGGAAGCCCGGCGAAGATGGCCGCCCGCGATTAGAGTATAATTCAAAAGGTGGAGAGAGGTGAACGATGACGCTCGACGAAATCTACGGCTCCGAGTCGGCCTCAATCATTGAAAACCTCGCCAGGCAGAGGGAGGCGCTCGCCTCTTTGAAGCCTCAAGTTCTTAGGGCGGGCGATCTCTTGCGCACGGCGCTCTCGCGTGGCGGCAAAGTCCTCTTCTTCGGCAACGGCGGCAGCGCGGCCGACGCCCAGCACTGGGCCGCGGAGCTTTCAGGCCGCTATTTAAAGGAGCGTCGCGGCCTCGCCGGGCTCGCGCTGACGACCGACACGAGCGCCATCACGGCGATCGCCAACGATTACGGCTACGAAAAGATCTTTGAACGCCAGGTGGAGGCGCTCGCCAATCCTGGAGACGTAGCCGTGGGCATCTCGACGTCCGGGCGAAGCCGAAACGTCTTCCTGGGCCTCCAGAAGGCAAATGAATCCGGCTGCAAGACGGTGGGCGTCCTGGGCGGCGACGGCGGCGATATAGCCGGCCTCTGCGACGCGGCAATCGTATACGACGCGAAGGAGACGCCGAGGATTCAGGAGTTCCACGCCGTCCTCGGCCACATCCTCTGCGCGCTGGTGGACAATCCTTAGAAGAAATGGACGGAAACGCCCATGCAACGAGGCGCCAAGCCGGACTTGGCTTCCTTACGTCGTGTCGGTCCTCGCGGAACCTACTCCCACTCGATGGTGCCCGGTGGCTTTGTGGTGAGGTCGAGCGCCACGCCCGAGACGCCCGATAGGGCCATGATGGAGTTCTTCAGCTCATCGAGAAGGGCGGCCGGCAGAAGGGCGGGGCGGCAGGTCATCGCCCGCTCGCTCAGCACGGGCCGGACTACGGCGAACTCGCGGCCTCGGCCGTCAAGCTCCAGCGGGACGAAGACCGTGGGGCACTGCCAGACCTCGCGGTAGAGGTTGTGGCGCCTGAGCCCCTCCATGACGATGTGGTCGGCGCGGCGCAGAAGGTCGAGCCTTTGGCGCGTCACCGTGGCCGCCAGGGGCTTCGCCGACTTGAAGCCGCGGCCAGTCAAGTCCAGGACGCAGCGGTTGACGCCCGGAACCTCTTTGTAAATGCTCGCGGCGAGCCGCTCGGCCTCGTTCATGGGAATCTGGCCCCAGAGCATCACCGGCTGTTCGTAACAGCGAAGGTCGGCCTTGACTCCCACCGATTTCACCGGAAGCAGCGCGGCCGAAACGCCAGCCTTGTCCGCGATGGCGGTGAGCGCTTCCATCGCGCCGTCCCGCGCCGAAGTCGCCACCCCGTCCGAGCATAGGAGCCTGATGCCAAGCCCCGGGCCTGGAAAAGGGTGCCTCCACACCAACTCTTCAGGAAGGCCGAGCGCTTCGCCAAGCTCGCGGACCTCAACCTTGTAAAGCTCGGCCAATGGCTCGATGACGCGGCCCTCCTCTATCATCTTCGTGATGGCGGGCACGCGGTTGTGGTGGGTCTTGATCACGTCGGCGCGCTTCGTTCCGCCGGTCTCGATCGTGTCCGGGTATATCGTCCCCTGCGCCAGAATGCAGTCCCGGAGGTCGAGACGGGACGCCTCTTCCTCGAACACATCGAGGAACGTGTCGCCGATGACGCGCCTTTTCTTCTCGGGCTCGATGATGCCAGAGAGCGCCTTCAGAAAACGCTCCGAGGCGTCGGCGAAATGAAGGTTCCTCCCCAGGCCGCGCTTTTTAAACTCCTCAATAACCATCGCGCTCTCGCCGAGGCGCATGAGGCCGTTGTCTATGTGCAGCAGGTGGACCTTTTCGGCCCCGAGGGCTTTTCCGAGAAGCACCGCGCAGACGGTGGAGTCGACGCCGCCGGAGGCGAGAAGAAAGACGGGCCTCTCTCCGGCGCGCCGCCTTACGGCCTCGGCGGATTCCTCCTCGAAGCCAGCCATCGCCCAGTCCTGCTTGCATCCGCAGATATTCACGGCGAAGTTTCGGAGCATCTCCTCGCCGTGGACCGTGTCGTCAACCTCGGGATGAAACTGGAAGCCGTACCGGCGGAGCTTCTCATTCGCGATGGCGGCGTTGGGGTGCGCTTCGCCTTCGCCAACTCGCGAAACGCCCGTCTCCTCGAAGCCGGGAGGCAGCACGGTGACGGTGTCCCCGTGGCTCATCCAGACCGTCTCTTTCGCCGAAAGCCCCGAGAAGACCGGGCTCATGCCCTTGATTTCGAGCGTGGCGGGGCCGTACTCGCGCTTCGTGTGCTCGACGGCGCCGCCGTAATGCTTGGCGATCTCCTGGTGGCCGAAGCAGAATCCGAGAATGGGGACGTCGAGGCCGTAAATCCGTTTGTCGTAGGCGCTCTCCTCGTCGTAGGCCGAGAGCGCCGGGCTTCCCGAGAGGATGATCCCCTTGTAGGAGGCGAATTTCTCAACGGGATCTTCGGGCTGGAGTATCTCGGCGAGGACGCCCAGCCTTCTTATCTTGGCGGCGATCAGGTGGGCGTACTGCCCGCCAAAATCAACAACGGCGATCTTGTCGTGAGCCATTAGCCGGTCCTTTCCTTGATTTCCGGTCTTCCTTCCGCGTCCCAGCGAATATGATACCACGCGCCCGGGGCGAGCGAAGGCGGTCCCGCGGGTCTCGCCCGGTCCGTGTTGACACGGCAACGGCGCGGGGATATGCTTCAATCGCTGGAGGGGACGTGATGCTCACCCTTGAAGCTCTAGGAATGATAGAGACGCGCGGTTTGGTCGGGGCCATCGAGGCTTCCGACGCGATGGTAAAGGCGGCCAATGTTATCCTCGTGGGCAAGGAATACATAGGCGGTGGCTACGTCACGGTGATGGTCCGCGGCGACGTCGGCGCGGTGAAGGCCGCCGTTGACGCGGGCGCGGCCGCCGCTAGGCGCGTCGGCGAGTTGATTTCGGTGCACGTGATCCCGAGGCCTTTCGACCAGGTCGAGGGAATTCTTCCAGGGCACGAAAAGGCGCCCGGGGGCGCCGGGGCTTCTTCGTCCAAAGGCGGCGTGGCGAAGGGCCGTAAGGGCAAATGACGAGCTTGCCGTTGGGGGTAGAGTGAGATGGCGGCATCAGACGTCGACCGCGCCGTAGGCACCGTCCGCCAGGCTTTCCAGCAGTTTTCAACCTTCAGCCAGGAACAGGTGGACAAGGTTGTTGGCGCGATGCACGAGGCGTGCCTTCCCAACCTCGAAAAGTGGGCGCGCATGGCTCACGAGGAAACTGGCTTCGGCACGATAACCGACAAGACCGAGAAGAACCGCTTCGCCGCCGAGGACGTTTACCGCTACATCAGGCCCATGAAGACGGTCGGCTTCATTTCCGCCGATTCGAGCCTTGGAATCTACGAGGTCGCTTCGCCGATGGGCGTCGTGGCCGCGGTTATCCCCTCGACCAACCCGACATCCACGGCCATCTACAAGATCCTCATCTCGCTCAAGGCGAGAAATGGCATCGTCGTCTCCCCGCACCCGAGCGCCAAGAATTGCATCAAGGCTGTATGCGACGCGATGCACGACGCGGCCGTGATGGCTGGCGCGCCACGCGGCATAATCGCCTGCCTGGCCGCCCCCACGATAGAGGACACCCAGGCGCTCATGAAAAACGGCGGCACCAACGTCATCCTCGCAACCGGCGGCATAGGCCTCGTCAACGCGGCCTACTCTTCCGGCAAGCCCTCCTACGGCGTGGGCCCCGGCAATGTCCCCGCGTTCATCGAGCGCACCGCCGTCGTCTCCAAGGCGGTGAAGGACGTGATCTCGGGAAAGAGCTTTGACTGGGGAACGATCTGCGCCAGCGAGCAGTCCCTCATCGCCGACGCGCCCATCGCGGCGCAGGTGAAGGAGGAGCTTTCCAGGAACGGCGCCTACATGGCGAACGAGAAGGAGAAGGCCCAGCTCGAAGTCCTCATGGTGGACAAGGATGGTCGCCTCAACCCGAAGATCGTCGGCCGCTCGCCGCAGTACATCGCGGAGAAGGCCGGCTTCTCCGTGCCCGCCCCCGTCAAGGCGCTCGTCGTCCCCGAAAAGGGCGTCGGTCGCGACTTCCCGCTGTCACTTGAAAAGCTCTCCCCCGTTCTCTCCTACTTCGAGGAGGATGGTTGGGAGGCGGGCTGCCGGAGATGCATAGAAGTCCTCCAGTACGGCGGCCTCGGCCACACGCTCTGTTTGCACACTCAGGACCTGTCCGTCATCCGGGAATTCGCCATGAAGAAGCCGGTCTTCAGGATAATCATAAATTCGCCCGGAACGCACGGCGCGATCGGCTTCTCCACCAACCTTCCGCCGGCGATGACTTTGGGCTGCGGCGCGCTGGGCAACAACATCACGTCGGACAACATCACGCCGCTGCACCTTTTGGACCGCAAGAGGGTCTGCTACGAAGCGCGGCAGGTCGGCGGAACGAAGGCCGTTCCCTTGCCGCCGCTCGTGAAGCAGGCCGACGAGATAGACGACGCGGCGAAGCGGTTCCTCGCCCAGAGGATGGGCGCGGCGCCCCAGGGGCCAGACAACGGGCCGAGCGGCCAGCGCCGCGCCGGCGCCAACGCGAAGGCCGCGCCCTGCCGCTCCACCGCCGACGCCCCGCTCGACTTCGTCAGCGAGAGCGACGTCCGCCAGGCGATCAAGGAGGGGCGGCGCCTCCGCGTTCATGCCAAAACCATCATTACCCCCTCCGCCCGCGAGCTGGGCGAAGCCCACCAGATCTTCGAGCGAACCCCAAAAACCTGACGCGCCCGGCGAGGCGGCGCGCCCGTCCGCCGTCTCACTTCTCACTTCTCACGTCTAACTTCCTTCGCGCCTTCGCGGCGGGCGTTGTGATAGAATCAAGCGCCTGGAGGGATGGTCATGCGATTTCCAATGGTGATAGTGGGCGGGCAGTGGGGCGACGAAGGCAAGGGGAAGATGGTCAACCTGCTCTCCGACGCGTCGGACGTGGTGGCTCGCTACCAGGGAGGCCATAACGCCGGCCACACGGTGACGCTGGGACCAAAGAAGTACGCGCTTCATCTCGTCCCGTCGGGGATTCTCGCCGCCAGAAAACCCTGCATCATCGGCAACGGCATCGTCATTGATCCCGAGGCGCTGGTGAAGGAGATATCCTCCTTGAACGAATCCGGCATTGATTCGAGCGCTCTTCGCATCTCCGACAGGGCGCACCTCCTCCTGCCACACCACGCGCTCATTGACCAGCTTCGCGAGGAGCAGAAGGGCGCGTCCAAGATCGGCACCACCGGGCGAGGCATCGGCCCGTGCTACGAGAGCAAGTACACGCGGGAGGGCATCAAGGCCGTGTTCTTGACCGACAAGGCGAGGCTTCAGGGCGAAGTGAGGCGGCTTAGCGAGGCCAAGAACCGATATATCAAGGCGGTCTTCGGCCGCGACGGCATCGAACCGGAAGGGGTCGTCGCGCGTTTCACGGAGCTCGCCGAGATGCTCGCTCCCCTCGTCACCGACACGTCCATCCTCGTGAACGCCGCCATTGACGAGGGCAAAAGGGTTCTTTTGGAAGGGGCGCAGGGGACCATGCTCGACGTTGACCACGGCACCTACCCTTTCGTCACGTCATCAAGCTCGACGGCCGGCGGCGCGTGCACCGGCCTCGGAGTGTCGCCGACCCGCATAGGCAGCGTCGTCGGCGTCTTCAAGGCGTACTGTACGAGGGTCGGCGGGGGGCCGTTCGCGACGGAGCTCAAGGATTCCACCGGCGACGCGATCCGCGAGCGCGGCCACGAATACGGGACGACCACCGGCAGGCCGAGGCGTTGCGGGTGGTTTGACGCCGTTGCCGCGCGCCATTCGGTGAGAGTGAACGCCCTGGACGGGATCGCGCTTACGCTGATGGACGTGTTGGACGTCTTCGGGGAGGTGAAGATTTGCACGGCCTACCTCCACAAGGGGAAGAGCTACACGGAGTTTCCTTCCGCCCCCTGGGTCTTCGAGGAGGCTCTGCCCGTTTACGAGACGCTGCCCGGCTGGAAGAGCGAGATATTCGGGCTCACGTCGTGGGACAAGCTTCCCGAGAACGCGAGAAGGTACGTGGAGCGCCTTGAGAAGATTCTCGGCGTGCCGGTCGTGATTCTCTCCACCGGCCCCGACCGGGCGCACACCATCGTGCGCGACACGTCGTTGCGCGAAATCTTGGGGCTGTAAGTACGAAGCATGAAGGCAGCAGCATGAAGGAAAGGGGCAAGAAGGCCGAGGCCGGGAGCCGGAACAAAAACAGGAGAACATCTCACGGTTCCCGGTCCCTGATCCCTGCTTCCTTTTCCGTGCTTCTGGTTGTTTGTCTCTCCGCCGTATTCACGTTTGCGGCGGAGCCATCCTCCAAGGACCTTGACGCGCAGATCCGCCGCCTCGGCGAGCAGGTGGCCCAGCTCGCTGGAAAGCAGCAGAGCCTATGGGACAGGCTGGATCTCCTGAAGCGCAGGGTCCGGCTGACCGAGGCCACGCTCGACCGAATCAAGGAGGAGCGCGAGGCGGCCTCCTCGGCCGTCGTGAAAGCCCGCGCCGACCTTGAATCTCTGAAGGCCGAAAACGTCGCGACCAAGCGGTATCTGCTCGGCAGAATGCGCGAAAGATACGCGCTCGGGCTTTTGCAGGAGTACCGGGTCTATTTCGCCGTCGGCGGCACTCAGGACATGAGGGAGGCCGGCCTTTACCTGTCGGCGCTCGCTCAGCGCGACAAGGCCGCGCTCGCCGAGTACGCCGAATCAATCCCGCGCCAGGAGGCGGCTCAAACCACGCTGGCGCAGAGCGAGGCGAGGCTGAAAAAGGCCGAGGCGATGGCGGCTTCGGAACGCCAGTCCCTCATCGGACAGCAATCGCAGCTCACCTTGGAGCTGGACAAGCTCGGCCGCGAGCGCGAGACCTCCCGCAAGGCGCTAGATGAGACGCTCCAGGCGGCGCGCTCGATGGACCGGTACCTCAAGGACCTGTCGTTCAAAACCAGAGTGGACATGTACAGCAAGGACATGTCCCAGGCGAAGGGCCATCTTCCGATGCCGCTTGCGGGCAGGGTGGCCATCGGATACGGCGACTACGTCCACCCGCGTTTTCACACGAGAATCCCCCACCCCGGCCTCGACATTGACGCGCAGCTCGGCGCGCCCGTGCAGGCGGTTTTCGACGGCACCGTGGCGTTCGCCGGCTGGCTCTCTGGTTATGGATACACGGTGATTCTCAGCCACCCCGGAGGGTTCTTCACGATTTACAGCCACCTCGACGAGGTCAGGGCCAAGGACGAGGAGGTCGTGGCGCAGGGCTCGGTCATTGGCACGGCCGGCGGGGATGCCAACAGGGGGACGACCGGGATATACTTTGAGCTGCGGGCCGGCGACAGGGCGATAGACCCGGCGCCGTGGTTCGCACCGTCAAAACGGGGGCAACGCGCACTGAGGGGCAAAAACGAATGAGACGCACCTGGAAGCAAGCCTCAATCCTATCGGCGGCCGTGCTTTTGTCCATTGCCTCTCTGGGGCAGGAGGCGCCTGTGCCGCCATTCAACGCGGAAAACGATTCCCTCTTCAAGGACGTCTTCTCGATGATCCTCAAGGAGTACGTTGATCCGAAGCTTCCCGAGGACGTCGTGGCTGGCGCGCTGGCCGGGGCCGCCGAGACGTCCGGTCCCGAATCCGCTTACATTCCTCCCAATGAAGTCGCCGCCTACAGGGCGCTCGGCGCGCAATCCGCCGCCCTTCCGCTTTACGTCACCAAGGGCCAGGACTTCGCGAAGCTGCTCGCCGTCTTTCCCGGGACCGACGCAGCGGTGAAGGTGGGAGACGGCCTCAGGTTCATAAACGGGAAGAGCACCTTCGACATGACCTACCCCCAGGTGGCACAGGCGCTTCTCGGCACGGCGGGCGAAGAGGCGAAGTGCGTCTTCATCAAGCCGGACACTTGGCAGAGCTACACCGTCGTTTTGAAACGGCGCCTCTACCCCGAGGCGAGCGTTGCCGAGCTGGCGGGCGGCTTCGGAGTTCTCGCCGTTCCATCCCTGGAAGCGTCCCCCCCGAAGGACTTGGCTTCGAAGATCGAGCGGGCCAAGGGCCCATTCATTGTTGACCTCAGGGGATGCGCCTCGGAGAGTGACTCGGCGGCGTTTGACTGGGCGGGCCTCATCGGGGGAGATTCGGAAGGCGTCTTTCTCGCGGACCAGCAAGGCAAGCACGCCAACCCGGTTCACGGCCAAGGCATCCTGAAAGGGCGCAAGCTCATCGTCCTGGTTGACGCCACGACGGCTCGTGGCGGAGAAATTCTGGCGGCCGCCCTCGCCAAGGCGGGGGGTAGGCTCGCCGGAGAACCCACCTTCGGCTGGGCGCCCAAATTTTGCGACTACCCCCTCTCCAACGGCGGGATGCTTCACATCCTTTGCGGTTACTACACCGACGGCTCGGGCGAGGAGATAAGAAACAAGCCGCTCAAGCCATCAATCGAGGCCAAGGCGCGGGACGGCGAGGCGCCCGCCGCTTTCTATGCGCGCCTCTTCGCCATGGCGGCGGAACCGGCCAAGGCCACCGAGAAGCAGCCGGAAGCGGCGAAGCGCCCGAATGGCGACTAAGCGGCGGCAGGGAGGCCGCCGCAAAAAGCAGGCCGGCTTCCCCTATTTCACCGTCGCGTTGCTGGTCGTCGCGGTGGCGGCCCTCGCGCTCCTGGTCCACAGGCTCAAGGCGCCTTCTGAAAAGAGCGCTCCAGAAAGGCCGGCGGCCGCCAAACCGCGCGCCGAAGTCCAAAGGCGCCAGGCAAAGGAGCCGAAGCCCAAGCCGCCGGAGCGCCGGCAAGAGGCCGCCCTCCCTCAAGAGAAAGCCGTTGAGGCCCTTCCTCCCAAAGAGGGTGCCGTCGCCAGCATCGTGATTGACGACGTCGGCTTCAGGCTCGACTTGGCGCAGGAGGCCTCCGCCGAGTTGCCCACATACGTCACCTTCGCCGTCATTCCCAACCTTTCGGCCTCCACCGTTTCGGCCGAAATACTGCACGCGTCCGGGCACCACGTCATCCTTCACGCTCCGATGGAGCCCGAGGATTCCGGCAAATGGAAGGCCCAGCCTGGCGAGCTTTACGTGGGGCTCTCCGAGAAAGAGGTGGATACGATTCTTGCGCGCGACCTAGGCAGCGTACCCTTCGCGGAAGGCATCAACAACCACATGGGATCGAGGGCCACTACCGACCGCCCCCTGATGCGAGACGTGGTCAGGGCGCTCAAGCGGAGGGGCCTCTATTTTCTCGACAGCCGGACGACGCCTTACACCGTCGCCTTCCAGGTGGCCAGGAACGCGGGGCTACCGTGCGCCCAGCGCGCCGTCTTCCTTGACGACGTTGACTCTCAAGGTGCTATCATTGAGCAGATGGACGCCCTGGCGGAAAGGGCGAGAAAGGATGGCGAGGCCGTGGCCATCGGGCACCTTCGCGCCAACACCATCAAGGTCCTTTCCGAAAGGCTTCCCTACTGGGCGTCGCGGGGCATTCGTTTCGTTCCTCTCAAGGAGGTCGTGCGGTGACCGAAGTCCAGCACCCCGCCAAGATAGGCAAGTACGACGTGGAGAGGGTCCTCGGCAAGGGGGCGATGGGCGTCGTTTATCTCGCCAGGGATCCGATGATCAAGCGGCCCGTGGCGATCAAGACGGTCTTCCTGCCGCAGGGGCTGGAGCCCCACAAGGTCGCCGAGTTCAGGGAGCGCTTCCTGCGCGAGGCTCGCGCCGCCGGCCAGATGAACCACCCGTCCATCGTGACGATTTACGAAGCCGAGGACGGTTCCTCCGGCGGCCCTCCCTTCATCGCCATGGAATACATCCAGGGGGAGACCTGGAGCGCCAAAATCAAGCGCGGCGAGAAGGCGGACCCGGCGCAGCTTTTTTCGTTGGTCCGTGAAATCGCCTCCGGCCTCGCCTACGCCCACAGGGCGGGCGTGGTCCACAGGGACATCAAGCCGGCGAACATAATCAGCACGCCCGACGGCCACGCGAAGCTGACCGACTTCGGCATCGCGCGCGTGCCGGCCTCGGAGCTGACGCAGGAGGGGCAGTTCCTGGGAACGCCCGCCTACATGGCTCCGGAGCAGATCACCGGCAAAGGCGTTGACGGCCGGAGCGATCTTTTTTCTCTGGGCACCGTGATCTTTGAGATGATCACCGGCACCAAGCCATTTCCTGGAGAAGACATCACCGTCGTCACGCACAAGATACTGATGGAGCCGCCCGAGCCAATGCCGGAGAAATGTTCGGCCTTTCCGCGCGATATCGGGTGCATCTTGAACAAGCTCCTGGCGAAGAACCCGGCGGAACGCTACCAAAGCGCCGGCCAGCTCGCCGAGGACGTTGACGCCTATCTCGCGGGGAGCCTTCCGCCCCACGCCGGAACCGAGCCCGCCGCCGAAAGCACCCTGGTCTCGGCGGCACCGCCAGATTCACGTGATTCTCAAATGGAGGTCCCGCCGAAGCCCGACTCGCCCTTGAGCACCCAAAGCGCCGCGCCGCCACAGCCGCCACCCAAAGCCGCGCCCAAGAAGACGAGCTGGCTGCTGCCGGCCGCCCTGGCCGCCGCGGGACTCGTCTTCGTTCTCGCAGCGGCGGGAGGATTCTTGTGGTGGTGGACTCATCGCGTGGCACCGCCCTCTGTCGCCCTTCCATCGCAAGAATCAACGCAAGGGTCCGCTTCTCCCGCTCAAGGCGGCGCCACGGAGGAAGCGGCTTCGCCAGCGCCGGCCGAGGGCGCAGTTGCGGAGCCCGCGCGGCCTTCGCCAAAGCATGGAAAGCCGAAGCCGCGCCAGCCAAGGCATGAGCAGCCGGCGGCGCCTTCCAATCCTTCAAGCTCTTCAGCGCAGGCGCCAGCCGCCGCCGCCAGGACGGCCACGCTAGACGTGACCTTCACCGCGGGGGTCCTCAAAGGGGAGTACTGGCTCAAGGTTGATGGCCAGACAGTAGCACATGAGGTCATAGACAGGAAGTTTTCGCTGAAGAAGGGAAGCTGGAGCAACACGGCCAAGGTCTCTCCCGGCAGCCATGCCGTCTCCTTCGAGCTCGTTACCGACATCCAGGACATCAAGGCCCAGCACGATGAGCGAGCGGAGTTCGCGCCGGGCGAGACGCGCTCGCTGAAAATCAGCCTCTCCAAATTGAAAAAGGAGGTTGAGTTCGAGTGGCATTGAGCCTGGAGAGAGGGTGCGGAGGATGAATCAAGTCATCGGACGGCTGGCGGTTTCCTGCACTCTCCTGTCAGCCGCCGCCTGTGGGCGGCTTCCCGAACCGTCTCCCGCGGCGATCGCCCCGCTGGATTCATACTCGGCCTCCATCCGAATCAAGGCGTCGGCGCGAAGCCACGGCGTGCTGGTACCGGCCGGGTGCGCCGTTGACCCCGCGTCTGGAGCCCGGGTGGAAATCCGCGACAACATGGGCGGAACGCGCCTGCTGATCATATTGAAGCAGTCATCAGCTTTTCTTTTCGACCCCGAAAGCGGGAAGAGCGCCGGTTGGCAAGAATCAGATTCGGGCCTACCGTGGTCCCCGCTGGACCTCTGGACGCTTCTCGCCGCTGCGCCTCCGCCACACGGGGAATCCATCAAGTACGACGGATCCGGAAGGCTTGCCGCTTGCGAATGGCGAGGCCCGGGCGGCCGGCGCCGCGCCCGTTTCGTCAGGGCGCCGGGCGGCTTTCCTTACTCGTCGGCGGTGGTGGAGGGCCCGATGGGCGCGAGGCTCGCGGTCGAGTGGCGCCAAGCGGACTTCGGCGCGATCCCGGCCGAAGCGCTGGCCGAACCGCCCGGAGCCGGAGCAGAAAGCGTTTCCCCCTCCTCGCTCCTGGAGGGGCTTATGCCATGACGCCGCCACGGATGTTTCACGCCTGCGCGAAGATCAACCTAGGGCTGGAGGTTTTGGGGAGACGCCCCGATGGCTACCACGATGTCCGAACCATCCTCCAGACGATCAGCCTGTCGGACACGCTGGAGGTGGCGCCTGCGCCGGAGGCGGTCTCGCTGGAATGTTCCGACCCTAAAATCCCTTCTGGCGGCGAGAACATCGTCATGAAGGCGGCCAGCCTGTTGCGCGAGGCCACCGGAGTTCGCGCCGGAGCCAAGCTGCGCCTCACGAAGCGTATTCCGTCTCAGGCTGGCCTCGGCGGCGGCAGCTCCGACGGCGCGATCGCGCTCCTGGCGCTCTCGAAGCTGTGGAACATCAATCCGGGCGGAGAGCTTCTTCTTTCGCTCGCCGAGAAGCTCGGCAGCGACGTCCCCTTCTTCCTTTATGGCGGAACGGCCCTGGCCGCCGGGCGCGGGGAGGAAGTCTACCCCCTGCCGGACATCCCCGCCAACCATCTTGTCATCGCATGGCCGCCCTCTGGCATGGCGACGAGGGACGCTTACCGGATACTGGACGAGAAGTTGACAGCGCCGCGAGACGCTCATAGAATACAGGACATTGCAGGCGAGGTCGCGAGCGGGAGGCTCGCGCGCAGAAGTCTTTTCAACCGTTTCGAGGAGGTGGCCGCCCTTTCCGGCAAAGCAGAGGAATCCGCTTCCGTCGCTAAGGCCTTGGTGGCCGCCGGCGCGGCGAGAGCACTGATGGCCGGGTCCGGCTCGGCGTGGGCCGGCTTCTTCCCCGACAGGGAAACGGCGCAGGCTGGGGCCGTCGAGATGTCGCACCAGGGGTTCGCCGCGGCGGCCGCGGTTACTTTGGATAGAAAGGCGTACTGGGAACAGACGTTAACTGGCTTCAGAAAGGAGTTGCTGCCATGAACATCACCGACGTACGCGTCTCGATGGTTGAAGACAAGGAGAAGAAGCTCAGGGCATTCGTTTCAATCGTCATAGACGGCTGCTTCTTCGTTTCGGACATAAAAATCATCGAGGGAGAAAAAGGGTTCTTCCTTTCAATGCCCAGCAAGCGCCGCCGCGACGGCACCTTCAAGGACGTGGCGCACCCGATAAACACCGAGACGCGAAAGATGATGGAGGACGTCATCTTCGCGAAGTACCGCGAAAGCCAGGCGGCGCGCGAGACCAAGGAGACGGCGGAAGCCCCTGCGGCGCCGGCCGAACCGGAAGAGACGCCGCCGCCGCAAGCGTAGCGGCGCCAAGGAATTCGCCCTTATACAGCAGAGGAGCAGCGGGCCGAGCTGCGGGCGGGCCGGGAGAGAAAAGCAGCCCTGCCTAAATAGAGCGCCGCGATCATCGCCACAATCCAAAGCCCAGTTTCCACGGACGCTGCAAGGCCATTCTCCCGGAGAGAGTTCCGCCTGGCCGTTCAAGGAACATTCGCGCGCTTTTCCTGTCCGAATGGATGTTGGTGGTATGATTGGATGGAAGGTTCTTGAGCGGCGCGCGCGGGGCGCTTTGGTGGCGGGAGGCCGAAAATGGTCAGCGAACAATCTCCGAAAAAACAGGGCGGACTTTGGGCAATGGCGGCTCTGGCCGCCGTTCTCACCATCATCCTTGCCGTGACGGCCAGGCTCGGCTTCGCGCTCGCGCAAGGAGCCAAGCCGCCGAAGGCCTCCGCCACGGCGGCCGGCCCCAAACCGAAGGCAACGGGCTGGAAGAACGTGGAGCAGCTCATCTCCGACCAGAAGTTCCAGGAGGCGCTCGACCAGACCGACAAGATCAGGCTCGCCGCGCAGAAGTCCATGAACGAGGAGGAGTGGGCCAGGGCCCTGGTCAAAGAGGTGCAGCTCAAGATCGGCCTCCACGGGTACGAGACCGCCGTGCGCTTCCTCATGGAGGAGAAGTGGCCCAAAGGGGCGAGGGAGCGCGACCTCCTCGACCTCTTCTACGCCCACTCGCTCGTTACCTATTACCAGGCCTATTCGTGGGAGATCAATCAGCGCGAGAAGGTGGCCTCCAAGGGAGTGGACCTGAAGGCGTGGACGAAGGACGAAATATTCGCCGAGGCGCAGCGCGCGTTCCTAAGGGTATGGGACGACCGCGGCGATCTCGGGCACGCATCCATCGCAAGCTGGAAGGAGTATCTCTATCCAAACGATTACCCGGCCGGCGTCCGCGATACGATGCGCGACGCCGTGGCCTACCTTTTCGTCAACCTGCTGGCGGACACCTCATTCTGGACTCCGGCGCAATCGAATGAAATCTATAGGCTCGGCCTCAAGCGGCTGCTGAGCCCCCCCGAGAACGGGTGGCCGCAGCTCAAGGAGGAGCAGGACGACCTGGCCAGTCCTTCCATCCATCCGCTCTCCAAGATATGTCTGCTGCTCGACGACCTTGGCGCATGGCACGCCACCAGGGGCGACAGAGCGGCCGAGCTGGAAGCCTACCTCGAGAAGATAACACTCCTTCACGACAACTTCAGCGCGGAGCAGGACCGAAAACTCGTACGGGACGACCTTGCGGCGAGGCTGCCTCGCTTCAGGCAAGTCTCGTGGTACTCGATGGGAGCGGCCAAGCTGGCCGAGTTCACCGAAGAAGAGGAGGCGCCCGGCGCGCTCGTCCGGGCGCTGGCCATAGCGAACGAAGGGCATGAAGCCTATCCAGGCTCGCCGGGAGGCGCCCGCTGCCTGAACATCGCCAAACAGATCGAGGCGCCCTCATATGAAATGGCGGCGATGAAGAGCGACGCGCCGTCGAAGCGGTCCATCCTGGTCACCCACCGAAACATCGGCGCGCTATACTTCAGGGCCTACAAGGTGGACCTGCTTTCCCGCATCGCCTCCGCGCGCGACTACAACCTTCTTCCCAGGTGGGACGAGGTCCGCCGCCTTCTAAGCTCGGCCAAGCCCGAAGCGAGCTGGGGGGTGACTCTTCCGCCAACGCCCGATTACCGCGACCACCAGACCTACGTCACGCCCGCGCCTTTGAAGCCCGGGTTCTACGTCGTGGCCGCCTCGGCGAAGGAGGACTTCGGGAATGTCCACAACCGCATCCGGGCCGCCAACATCCTCGTGGGCGACCTGGTCATCATCACCCGCCAGGACAACGATGGAGGCATCGAGGCGCAAGTTCAGAGCGGCGAGTCGGGACGCCCGGCCGGTGGCGCGCAGGTTGTCCTCTACGCGTGGAACTGGCAGAGCGGCCACAGTCCGGTCGAAACAAAGGTCACGGGCGACGACGGCACCGTGACGTTCCAGCCGAAGGGCGAGCAGGGCGGAAGCTATTTCATCCTCGCCAGAAAGGGGGGCGACTTCGCCCTCAATTCCAACTACATCGGAATTTACAGGCCGGAGCCTCCTTCGCAGCAAGCCGCCTCCCTGATCTACACGGACAGGAGCATCTACAGGCCAGGGCAGAAGCTCTACTGGAAGGTCCTCTGCTACCAAGGCCGGCCGGACCTGGGAAAGTACGAGGTAACGCCAAACTCCTCCGTGGCCGTCACGCTCTTCGACATCAACGGCCAGAAGGCAGCCGAGGCGCTTGTCACTACGAACGCCTACGGGAGCGCTAGCGGCGAATTCATGATCCCCGCCGGAAAGCCGCTGGGGGAGTGGCGCCTTTCCTCCTCGGCGAATGGCTCTGCCCAAGTAAAAATAGAAGAGTACAAGAGGCCGACGTTTGAGGCGGCAATCCAGGCCTCGAAGACGCCGATGCGGCTCAACCGTCCCGCGACGCTGACGGGCGAGGCGAAGTATTACTTCGGCCTGCCGGTCACGAACGGAAGCGTGGTCTGGCGAGTCACGCGCGAGCCCGTCTATCCATGGTGGTGGGGATGGTACGGCTGGGGCGGAAGGAGCGAGGCCCAGACGATCGCGTCGGGCGATGCGAAGCTCAAGGAGGACGGCACTTTCGACGTGACATTCACGCCTGAAGCCGACGAGCGCGAGGCCTCGTCCTCTGGGACCACTTACCGGTACAAGCTCTCGGCCGACGTGACCGACGAGGGCGGCGAGACCCGCACCGCCACCAAAAGCTTCCGTCTCGGTTTCGTATCCGTCGAGGCTTCTCTTGTGCCGGAATCGGGCTTCGCGCGCGAGAACGAGAAGATGGATTTCAAGGTGAGCCGCGAGAACCTTGACGGCAACGGGCGCGCCGGAAGCGGGACGTGGCGGCTCGTGGCCCTGCAAGAGCCGGAGAAGGCCCTGCTCCCCTCCGAGATTCCCGAGGCCTTCCCACCGGCCGCCGAAGGCGCTGCGGCGCCCTACCGGACGCCCGGCGACGCGATGCGCCCTCGCTGGGACGCGGACTACAACGTTGACGCCGTGCTCCATTCGTGGAAAGAGGGGGCCGAAAAGGGGAAAGGCGAAGTCACCTGCGACGACAAGGGCGCGGGGAACATCAGCCTGCCGACGCTTTCCCAGGGCGCCTACCGCCTCATCTACGAGACGAAGGACGACTTCGGCGCCACCTGCAAAACGGAAAAGGAGTTTATCGTCGCGGCTCCAAAAACTGACCTGGCTCTGGCCGCCGCCTTCATCGCCGAAAGCGACACGGTGACGGTTGGCTCCCAAGCGCGATTCCTCGTCCATTCGGGGCTCAAGGACCAGCCCATGCTCTTCGAGCTTTACAGGGACGGCAAGCTCGTGGAGAGGAGACGGCTCGAATCCGGCTCCTCGAATGACATAATCGAGGTTCCGGTCGCCGAGAAAGACCGCGGCGGCTTCGCGGCGAAGCTCACGCTCCTTCGCGACCACCAGTTGATCAGCCTTTCGCGCAACATCTTCGTTCCTTGGGACGACAAGGAGATGAAGGTCGAGTTTTCCACCTTCCGGGACAAACTGCGCCCGGGCGCCACGGAGACTTGGCGCGTCCTGGTGAAGATGCCCGGTGGCAAGCCGGCGGAGGCGGGCGCCGCCGAGCTTCTCGCTTACATGTACGACAAGAGCCTGGACCTCTTCGCGCCCCACAACCCGCCATCCATCCTCTCTCTCTACCCGAGCCACGCCTACGCGGGAAGCTACCAATCCACGCTCGGCGAGGCGGAGGTTTCATACAGCGACGAGTGGGACTTCGCCAGCGTCCCCGGCTACAGCACCTTCTCAGGCGACCGGTTGAAGTTCTACGAGAATTACGGCATCGGTGGAATGGGAAGGCGAAGGTATTACGGTGAAGGCGGTGTTGAAGGCGGCGTCATCATGGAGAAGGCCGCGGCGCCAATGGCACTCGGCGCCCCGCCCCCGGCGCCCGCGCAGGCCATCGCCAAAGACGCGGCCAAGAGCGAGCCCGCGAAGAAGACCGCGCCGCCGAGCGAAGCTCCGGCCGCCGGCGATCAGCTCCGCTCCAACTTCGCCGAGACCGCCTTCTGGCAGCCGCACCTGCTGACGGGCAAGGACGGCGCGGCGCTCATCGAGTTCACGGTGCCCGATTCGGTGACGGCCTGGAACGTCTGGGTCCACGCCGTGACGAAGGGCCTCAAGGCCGGATCGCTTCACAAGGAAACCCGTAGCGTCAAGGAGTTGATGGTCCGCCCTTACATGCCCCGATTCTTCCGCGAAGGCGACAAGGCCGATCTCAAGGTCGTCGTGAACGACGCCTCTGACCACGAGCTTCAGGGGAACGTCACCCTAGAGATATTCGACCCCGAAACGAACGAGAACCTCGCCCCGGCTTTCGGTCTCCCGGCCAGCGTCCCGCCCCGGCCATTTGCCGTGAAGGCGGGCGGCGGAGCGAACGTGACCTTCAGTTTGTCGGCGCCGGCGCGCGTTGGGACGGTCGCGTTCAAGGTGGTGGCCAAGGCGGGAGATTTCTCCGACGGCGAGCTCAGGCCGCTGCCGGTCCTCCCCGGCCGCATGCACCTGGCGCAGTCGCGCTTCGTCACGCTGCGAGACGGCGACAAGCGCGAGATGACCTTCGAGGATCTTAAGAAGAACGACGATCCCACTCTCATCAACGAGCAGATGGTCGTCACCGTGGACGCTCAGCTCTTCTACGGCGTCCTCCAGGCTTTGCCCTACCTCGTCAACTATCCGTACGAGTGCACCGAGCAGACGATGAACCGCTTCCTCTCGACCGGCATCCTTACGAGCCTATACCGAGACTATCCGGCCGTGGCCAAGATGGCCAAGGAGATGTCGAAGCGCGACACGCTCTACGAATCCTTCGACGACAACGACCCCAACCGCAAGATGACGCTTGAGGAGACGCCTTGGCTCGAAGAGGCGCGCGGCGGAAGCAGCCAGGGGCTCGGCATGGCGAAGGTCCTCGACCCGAAGATCGCCGAGGCGCAGCGCGAGGCCTCGCTCGCCAAGCTCTTGAAGTCGCAGACCTCGCTCGGCGGCTTCCCCTGGTGGGCGGGCGGGCCGCCCTCGCCCTACATGACCCTCTACATCGTCTACGGCTTCAGCAAGGGGCTGGAGTTCGGCGTGGAGCTTCCCAAGGAGCCGGTCGTCCGCGCCTTCGGCTACCTGCACCAGCACTACCTCGACGAGTGCGTCCGCGACATGATGGCCCACGACTCGGGTTGGGAATTCGTCACCTTCCTGAACTACGTCCTCTCCAACTACCCGGACGAGAGCTGGACGGGCAACGTCTTCACCGGCGCCGAGCGCAAGCGGATGCTCGACTTCTCATTCAAGCACTGGAAGCAGCACTCGCCTTACCTGAAGGGCCTTCTTGCCCTCACGCTGAAACGGATGGGCCGCTTGGACGACGCGAAGCTCGTCTTCGATTCGGTGATGGATTCCGCCACAACGACGAGGGACGGCGGAACCTCGTGGGCTCCGGAGGACAGGGGCTGGCTCTGGTACAACGACACGATCGAGACCCACGCCTTTGCTCTAAGGACGCTCATGGAGCTTTACCCGAAGGACCCGAGGTGCGACGGGCTCGTTCAGTGGATATTCCTAAACAAGAAGCTCAACCACTGGGAATCAACGAAGGCCACCGCGGAGGTCCTCTACTCGGTCGCCTATTACTTGAAGGGGACCGGGGCGCTGGGCGTGAAGGAGAAGATAGCCGTTGACGCCGGCCCGGTCAAGACCACATTCGACTTTGATCCAGACGTCTACACCGGCAGGAAGAACCAGGTCGTCATCCCGGGGGAGAAGATAGACCCCAAGACGATGTCCACGATAACCGTGGCCAAAGAGGGCAAGGGGTTCGCCTTCGCCTCGGCGACGTGGCACTTTTCCACCGAGAAACTGCCCGAGAAGGGGAACGGCGATCTTTTCTCCGTCGAGCGCGCCTACTTCAAGCGCGTCAAGGCGGGCGACCAGGTGACGCTGGTCCCGCTGAATGACGGGGCCGCGCTCAGCGTCGGCGACGAGGTCGAGGTGCAGCTTGCCTTCTCGTCAAAGCACCAGGCCGAGTACGTCCACATGCGCGATCCCAGGCCGGCCGGGTGCGAGCCGGTCACCTTCACCTCGGGCTACAGGTGGGACCTCGGCCTTGTCCGCTACGAGGAAGTTCGCGACAGCGGCACGAACTTCTTCATGGAGTGGGTGCCAGAAGGCCAATACACGCTGAAATACAGGCTGAGGTGCGCGATGGCGGGGGTGTTCAGGGTCGGCCCGGCCACGGTCCAATCCATGTACGCGCCGGAGTTCAACGCCTATTCCGCCGGAAACGTGATCACCATAGAGGGGCAGTGATTCGCCACGGAGGACACGAAGGGACTAAGTTCACCACGAAGGACACAAAGGATACGAAGGAAAAGATTGAACCACGGA
>JBBINO010000018.1:0-36617 GCA_037443845.1 Acidobacteriota bacterium | reverse complement strand
GCACCTCCGGTAATACTATAGGTCATACCAACCGGAAATGCAAGTATCGCTGGCGGCAACGCCCGCGTTCAGCGGCCGAGCACGGAACGATCCCCACGATAGCAGAGACAAGCTCCCGCACTGCGAACGGCTGAGCTGCAACGCGTGATTAGGCGTCATTTGTTCTCAACCTCAGTAGTGACATGCTCTGGAAATAGGTAGTTGTGCGCCTATGTCGGCAAATGGGGGAATAAGTACTCGACCTTACTGCCGTTTGGGGCTTGGGTAAAGAGGTCGTCAGCATGAGTGCAGGGGTACTCTTGGATTGCGGCTTCGGAGTCGCGCATCTCTGCGGTTCAATCTTTCCCTTCGTGTCCTTCGTGACCTCTGTGGTGAGATTTACTTCCCTCTGTAACCTTGGCGCGGGCGGTTAGCTCCGGTGGTCGTCCGTCCATCGTCATCCGTCGTCTTTTCATTGCCGCCGTCTGTCGTCTTCCATCTCACGTTTCACGTCTCACTTCTTCCCGCTCCCATTTTCCTTTCGCGTAGGATAGCGAGAGATGTGCCCGCTTCAGCGCCGCGAGGCGAACCACGCCGCGACGTTGTGGTGCTTCTCCACGCGCGCCTGTTCGGCGAAGCCGAGCTTCGCGAGCGTCTCTGATGCGGCGTCGAGGGTGACCGCGCTTCGGGGGTGTTCGTGGCCTTCGGCCCGATGGATTCGCGAAACGAGCGCGAAGCCTTCCTCTGAAAAATCGGCGATGATCATCTTCCCGCCAGGCCTCACGAGGCGCGCCATTTCCAAAAGCACGGGGCGCGCGTTGTCAAGATGGTGAAGCACCTCCATCATCGCGGCGCACCCAAAATGGCCGTCTGGAAAGGGAAGCGCGCTCGCGTCCTTTACCAGGTACGTGACTTTTCCCGAAAGCCCTGACTTCTGTCCCAGGAAGGCGGCCAGCTCGGAGTCTTCCGCGCTCAGGTCGGCCGAGACCACGTCCAGCCCATTGCGCGCGAGCGCCATGGCGAGAAGCCCTTTGCCGGTGCCGACGTCGAGGGCCGGCCCCTCCAGGCTTCCGGCGACGCCGGCGACGAAGGCCGCGGCGGCGAAACGGTCATGGCCCTCCTTGAGGTACTGCCGCGTTCTTTGCCAAAAGGCCCTCGCGCGATTTTCCACGCCCGTCAATGTTTCTTTTCCTCTTGTTTCTTGAGGTAGAGCTGGTGGTGCTCCGACCCCTCCCTCACCATCGCCTTTCCGCACTGCGGGCACTTCATCTCCCTGCAGGGCGAGCCAGACTGGTGGCGCGCCTTGAATCCGCAGCCAAGGCAAATGCAGTTTCCCGAGCCGCCCATTCCGCCTTTGTGTTGCATGGTATTCCTCCTAATATGGGTGCGTCCCCAAGACGACCTGCACGCCGAACTTCTTTTCAAGCGTCGTCTTGAGGGTCTCGTAGTCAATGGGGCACTGGCCCGTTTCCATCGCGATCTTCATGCAGGTGCCCATGTGTATCACGTCGAAATCCCGGCCCATGCCCTTCGTCATCTCCTTTAGGAGCTTGACTCGTGGGACCGTGAGCCCGGGACAGTCGCCGCAGTTTGTCATCGCCACGAGGTCTATGGTGTCGTGGCGCGCAAATTCGCCCTCCTTCTCGTGCATGGCCTTGTAACACTTCGCGCAGGCGATGCATGAAAGATCTTGTATTCTCTTGCAGTAGAGCACGGCTATCCTTGCCATTTCAACCTCCTCGCGCACGCCGTCGCGGTCACCGCCCGGGCGTTTCTTTGGCTTCGGGCCGTGGCGCGTGCCTCTGAAGCGCCTTGATGAAGTTGTCAAAAATCTCCTCGTAGGTGGAGGCGCCGGGCAGATCTCCGATCGAGGAGGGCACCTCCTCCACGACGAAACCGGGCTCGCCGCGCAAGGCGGCGGCATACTTGGCCGCCGTGTGCGGGTCAAGAAAGATGAGCGACGCTTTCATCTGCTTGACGTGTTCGACCATGGCCTCTGGCGTAGGGCAGCACCCGGGCTTCTGTTTGCAGACGAGAAGGTCCAATCCTCCAAACCGCCCGAAGTTCTCCCACCCGCACTGCGTGCATAGAATTCGCATCGAGACGAAGGGCTTGAGGGCCTCCTTCCATTTGGCCACCCACCCCTTCATGTCCTTGGCGAAAATCCTTGCGTTGGCTTCGAAGTAAGCCTTCTGGGCGGGCCTCACTCGGGCCAGCCCCTCGGCGATGTCCTTGGCCATGATCGCTCCGTTCTCCGGGTTGAGCCTGAAGAAGGGATCACCGTGCGTCGTGTATTCGTTGTAGTCGCCCTCGCACCATCCGGCGCCGGTGGCGACCGCCTCGTCAACCTGCGCCGCCCCCTTCGAGACGTCAATCCATTTACAATTCCACTTGTTTCTTGCCTCGGCGTTCGGCACGTTTCCAATCGCCAGCCGGATGGCCCCAGCTTCGGGCGCGAAGCCGGTCCAGACGATGGCGTCAGCCTTCAACAGCTTCTCGCTCGCCTCTTTCTCGACCGCTAGGTGCTTTCTCAGAATGCACCCTTTGAAAAGAACGAAGGTCTCGGCCTGGTTGCCGGCCACCTCCTTGACGATCGCCTCTATGTCAGGCTCCGAGGCGGCGACCAGCAGAGGAGCCGCCTGCTGGCCCCGGGCGCACAACGAGATAAACACCGTTAGAAAACATGCCGCGACGAATCCGCGCTTGTCCAATGCCGCTCTCATGGCTTCCCCCTTTCTAGGTTAAACGCTTAAACCGGCCTCGTAACCTTCGCGCGTCGCCGATTCGACGTCGCGCACCACGTTCGCGTCTCCAATGATTCGAATGTCCTCTACGATCTCCTTAAATCGTTCCGGCAGAGGCATGGGCTTCAGCCCAACGGCTACGAGCACCCAGTCGAAGGGCGGGAGGCGTTGCTCCGCGCCCTCCCTTTTCAGGAGCGCGCCGCCGTCGCCGAAGGAGGCTAAAGTGGCGTTCAAATAAACGGTAATGGCCCTGTTCTCGTTCACGCGCTTCAGTGCCAGGTTGCGGCTGACCATCTCCATGTTGCCTGCCAGTTCGGGCAGCATCTCCACGATCGTTACTTCGCGGCCGTCTCGCGCGAGGGTTTCCGCGGCTTCGATCCCCACCATGCCGCCGCCCAACACCAGAACGCGCCTTCCCTCCAGGCGTTTTCCCCCCAGGTAAAATTCAAGCGACGTGAGTTTGGGAACCTTGTCCAGGCCGGGTATCTCCAATTCCTTTTGAGTGGAACCCGCCGCCCAGACCAGCACCTCGGGGGCGATCTTTTTCAGGAACGCTTCATCCACCGGCTGGTTACGCAGGATGGGTATTTCCTCCCGTTCGGCAAGGCGCAGCAGCCCTTGAAGAGGCTTCTCCATCGCCTTCTTGCCAAAGGAGAGCGGCGCCGCCCTGAAGGTGCCTCCTATTTCGGGGGAAGCTTCCGCCACGATCACGCCGTGGCCTCGTTTCCACAAGGCAATTGCCGCGGCAAGGCCTGCTGGGCCAGCGCCTGCCACGAGAACACGCTTCCGCTTCTCGGCCCTGGCGGCCGGCGGCCTGCCCACGGCGGGATTCACGATGCAAGATATCCCCTTGCCGTTGGCTACGTTGTAGAGACAGCCCTGAAGGCACGAGCCGCACGCGATTACGTCGTCGTAAGCTCCTTTTCGCCATTTGGCCGGAAGAGCCGGATCGGCCACGAGCGGGCGTCCCAAGGCGATCGCGTCCATGAGGTTCTTTTCAAAAAGCCGCCTGACGCGCTCAGGGTCGCCCATGCGGCCCGCCGCGATCACGGGAAGACGGGTGTTGCTTCTGAAGAAAAGGAGCGCCTCCTCCTGCGGTTCGAGGGGCAGCGAGCCGTGGTGGTAATACCACGGGGGGGCAAGGCAGGCATCGCCCATGCCGGCGTGGAGCGCCGCGGCGCCGGCCTCTTCGGCGAGCCTGAGAAGCCGCCCCAGTTTTTCGTCCGCGTCGCGGCTGCAGGGAAGCGGCCTCGTGACGCGGACCAACATTGGGAGCGCAGAAGCCTTGCGAACCGCGCCGAATACTTCTCGCGCGAAGCGTAGCGGGTCTTGGCCATAGGCGTCTTCTCTTCGGTTGGCTTCGGGCGTCATGAACTGTTGCAGCAGATAGCCATGGCCAGCCTGGACTTCAATCGCGTCGAAGCCCGCTTCTTCCGCTTTCGCCGCGGCCTCCCCAAAGGCGCGAACGATCGCCTCGATCTCTACGATGGACAATTGTCGCGCCTCGGTTCCTTTGGCTGGACAGGCGCAAGCCGAAGGAGCGAGCGGCGTGGCGCCAGCCGCCTTCGGGTTCGCGGCCCGCCCGGCGTGATTTAGGTTCAGGCAGGCTTTCGCGCCGCGCTCGTGGAGCGCCGCCGTTATTTTGGAAAGCTCGTATACACTGTACTTGTTGTGGATAGTCAACTGCTTCGGGTGCTCCCGGCCCTCCGCGGTTACGGAGACCGGTTCCAGTATGACGACCGCCACGCCTCCTTCGGCGACCGCCCGGTAGAAATGGAGGTGGCGCTCCGTCACTCTCCCGTCTGGAGTGCCGAAAGCCGTTTTGACGGGCGCCATGAATATCCGGTTCCTCAGGGAGAGCCCTCCCAAAGACCATGGTTTAAGAAGCTCCTCCATGATTCCTCTCCTTTAGGAGTGTCTATGCAAATCCTCAAGAACAATTTGGGCCGTCTTCTCGCCCGAAAGAAGCATTCCGCCGAATACCGGCCCCATCCTCGGCCCGCCGTAAAAAGAGCAGACGCTCATTCCGGCCAAGTAGAGTCCTGGGTAGCAGGCGCCGGTTTTTTCTACCACAAAGGACTCGGCCGCTGCCGCGTCCATCGGGCCTTCGCCCACGGCCTCGCCCTTTATAAGCCCGCGCCTTGCCAACACCTTCGCCGCGACGGCCTCATGGCCCGTCGCGTCAACCACCGCCGAGCCTTCAAGCGTGATTGGGTCAATGGGAAGGCTGTCTCCCATAAGGGTCCTGTTGGCGACGGCCCCGGCGACGCGCCCCTTCTTCACAACAAGGTCTTCAAGGTATGTAAGATTGAATAGCGCCGCGCCAGAGCGCAGCGCCGCCAGAACCAACGCGGCCGCCAGTTCCGCGGCACCGGCTACCAGAAGGCCGTTGCCCGCCTTCTTGTATTGAACATGAAGCTCCGCCAAAAGTGGGGAGATGCTTTCCTCGACAACCACGTCGGGCATGCCCATCCCGCCGCCCCATATGCCGCCGCCGGGCGCGAGGCGCTTTTCGAGAATCGTAACTTTGAATCCCTTCTGCGCCAATCGCCAAGCGCAAACCAGGCCGGATGGCCCGGCGCCGACGATTATCGCGTCGCTCTCGAGGTGGCGCAGAAAGCGGTCGGTATAAGATTCAGCGATGGCTCGCGAGACTTGTGCTTCGTAACTCATAAGCCGCGTCCTATTTGTGGTCATGACAACCATGGAAACCCTGGTCGTGGCAAGACTCGCCAGAAGAAGCAAGGTTGCCTTCAATAAAGCTTTGAACGAGAGTTTCTGGCGCCTTGCCGCCAGCGATCCCAAGCACGACCTGGATGCCGAAGTCTTCCAGCATCGTCACCGCCCTGGGTCCCATGCCACCCGCCAGTATTGCGTTTACGCCTTGCTCCCTGAGCCAAGTGGGAAAACTGCCCTGTTCGTGAGGGGGCGGAACCGCGTTTACCGACGAGACGATTTTCCTGGCATTCTCGTCAACCTCGAAGATTGCGAAGCGCTCCGCGCCGCCGAAGTGCTGGGAGAATTTTCCATTAACAGTGGGCACCGCGATTTTCTGCATTTGTAGCTCCTTGAGTTGGATTACATTAGAAACCAGCCGCCATAAGGCCTCCGCCCAACGCGAGGCCGGCGAGAACGTTGATGGCTTTAACCTTGACGAATTCCCACGGCGATTCGGCCAACAGCGGCAACATGCCGTGGCCGTCCTGAACGGCGGACGATGCCGCGAGAACGGAAAATGGGAGAATGCCCTGAGCGAAGAGCGTTACGAATATTAAATGCGGCCCCGATTCGGGAATGACGCCTATCAGCGCCGCGGCCACCAAAGAAAGTACTTTGTGGGCCTTGAGCCAATCGCCGATGGGCAGGTTGGCCGCGTGCATGGATGCCAGAAGGAGTAGCACGCCAAGCACCCAAAGAAAGATTTTTGGGACGTGCTTCTTCGCGACGTGTTGGTACAGGTGCTCTTCTAGAAAATGGTCCGGCACCGTGAAAACAACAAGAAGGGCAAGGGTCGCCACGAGCAGCAGCGTCCAGCGAACCCAATTCCACTCCGCCGGGCCTATCCAGCCAAGCCCCGTGGCTAGGATGAACAATGCCAGCCCAAGGCAAAGGATGGCCCGCCGGAGGCTGCACTCCTTGAAGGAAGCGCGGAGGAACCTCGGCGCCCCTTTGGCCATCTCTTCGGCGTGGAGGACGACTCCCTCCGGGCAACAGCCCTTTCGGTAGAAGCGTGGCCCGGCAAGCCGGTCAACCAGGAGCGCGACGAGAAGGCCGAATGCGAAGAGAAGGGCGAAAAGCAGGACGGCCTTTGAAGGGAATAGCGCAAGCATGACGAATGCCTCATCGCCGCTTGAGGCAATCATCGCCCCGGCAAGCGTTCCAAGGCTGATCATGCCGTGCGTGTAAAGGGTGACGTCGGTGAAAGCGCCGAGGCAGCCTGGGACGGTCCCGACCAGCGCCACCGCCGCCGTCCGAAAGACGCCGCCCCGTTGCAGCCACTTTCCCAGGAGGCCGGCCGAGAAAATTTGAAGGTACTCCACGAGGAGCATCATCACGAAGACGAAACCGGTGATCATCAAGGAATCGGCCAGCACCGCCTTCAGGTTCATGGTCGTCCTGCCTCGGGCTCGCCTCTCGTGGCGCGGAAGTAGTAGCGGCTTTGGCGCAGCACGCCCTGCGCCTCGCCATCGCGCACCAGCGCTTCAAGAACCTTCAGAGTTCCCGGCGCGCTCGTCCCCAGGCCGGTGCAGATATCCTCCAACGTGCACGGCCGCCGCCTGAGCATTTCAAGGATGGGAGCGGCCTTCTCTGGCGCCACCGGGGCCCGCTTGCCGGAGCGAGGCGGCTCGGCGATCACCTCGGCCCTCGGCTCAAAGAAGGAGCAGAGATGTTCGAGGCGCTCGTTGGTCGCGGGAAAAACGAAATCGCGGGAGACTGGCCTTATCGGCGTGTTGAGCTGAATCTTATCCGGCCTAATGCGCTTGGCCAGTTCGGCGATTGCGCGAATGCGCGGGCGCTGCTCGGTCAGCCCCTGAATGATCATGACCTCCAGCCAGATGGGCTTTTTATAGCCTTCGCGGAAGCGCTCCAGCCCTTCGGCAACCTCCGCAAGCGTGATTCCCTGGAGCGGCCTGTTGACCCATTGAAAGAACTCTTCGTCGCCGGCGTCGAGGCTGGGCAGGACGAGGTCGCATAAAGCCGCGTCATGGCGAATCTCTTCATCCATGAAGAGCGCGCCGTTGGTCAGGAGCGCGAGGGGAATATCCGTGGCGGCTTTGATGCCCCGCGCCAAATCGCCCAGCCCCGCATAAAGAGTAGGTTCGCCCGAGCCGGCCAGCGTGATGTAGTCTGGGCGCGAGGCGGTGGCCCTCTCGATGACCTGCTTCAACAGTTCTTTTGCCGGAAAGAAACAAGCGCGGCTCCTGGTGAGCTTCGTCGTAGGCCCGAGCTGGCAATAGACGCAATCGTAGGGGCACGCCTTGAAGGGGACGAGGTCCACCCCAAGGCTTCGGCCGAGCCTGCGGCTCGGTACCGGGCCGTACACGCGGGCGGAGAAGGGGTGCTCTTCCGTTGTCCCCGGCATTTGGCCGCGCGAGGCTTCGTTCACGCCATCCTACCTTTCCAGTACGGTTTTCAGCATCTCGTGTTCGGCCTTGGCCACCTCGCCGCCCATGACCCTGGCGATCGAGCCGCCGAAGACCCTGCCCATGAGCCTCGTGTTGGACTTGGAGATTTGCACGGCGCCGGCGTCGTCCTCGTAGACGGCGAAGGTACAGGGCATGAGGCAGGCGACGCGGCGGTTGTCCTTCAGAACGTCGGTGGCGTGGCGCGGCTCGCAGAGCTTGATCAGGTGCACCCTGGGCTTGAAGAAGACGTCCTTCTTCTCAAAGCTCTCGTTCATGCGCTTCGAGTCGCTTAAGAGCCAGCCCGCGTCACGGACGGCCTGTTCGAGCCTCGCGACGGTTTCGTCAAAGCCGTATTTGCTCTTATGGACCTCGATCATTCGCGCGCGCATCAGCGCGATGATCCAGCCGGCGGTGAGGGCCAGCCCGCAAACGAGTCCCGCAATAAAGAATGTCGCGTTCATGATATCTCCTTAGCTTGTTCGAGCTTCGTCCCCCATTACCAGCACGTGGCGGGGCGCCAAGGCCGCTCTACGAATGATCGGCCTCATCCTCCCGCAAAGGGTCGCCGCGCCGAGCCGCAAGCTGTTTCTCCAGCTCGTCCACTCTTTTACGCAAGCTTTCCATCTCTGGCCAAGCGCCGGCTTCGCCCTGAATTGGGGCGCGAGGCGCGGCTTCATGGCCTCCCCCGAAACAGCGGCCTCTTCCGCCACCCCAGGGAATGCCGTTGAAACCCATGCCTCTTGTTTCATGGCCTTCGGCTTCGGCGCGCCAGCATCCGCGACGGCGGCCGCCGTAATTACCGCGATTTTCATTTGCGTACATGTCGGACCTCCTCTAAAACTGCGTTAAGCGCTCCGTTCATTTGGACGTGTCCGGTAATTGCGATTCGCGGCCCAGGCAGCGGCACGAGCGCCCTCTGCGAGCCGGGCCGCCGTGGACGGGGCACTTGCCCTTCGGCCACGGGTGGACGAATATGGGGCCATCGGTCACGACAAGCGCCTTCTGTCCGATAAGGACGTCGGCCACCTTCGCCCGCGCCTTGGACAGAAGCCGCTGGTAGGTGGGACGTGAAATCGCCATTCGCTTGGCCGCCTCATCCTGGTAAAGCCCTTCGCAGTCGGCCAGCCGCAGCGCCTCGAGCTCGTCGAGGGCCAGCGGAACGACTTCAAGCTCCCCCATCGGCACCCCGAGTGGCTTCATGCCCCTCAGTTCCGGCTTCGCCTGAATTCGTCTTGGCTGCACTGGCCTTGGCATCTCTTTCGTCCTCCCGGACCGCGGCAAAAGGGCGCTCCGCCGTCACCGAGGTTATGAACATATGTCCTTTTCCCGCTCTTGTCAAGTGGCCATCTTCCGGCCATCTTCCGGAGTGCCCATCTTCCGGAGAATATGCAGGCGCATCGCCGTCATCGTGAAGAGTTGAGAAGATGGCAGGCTTGGCGCATCTCAGCCGGGCGCCCTGCCGCGCCCGGGCCTTTGCCCCGTCACCCTGGCTCGCGCCCATGTCGCTCGCGGAACTCGCTCTGTAGTATCCTATGAACGGAGGGGACGGATGGGCATCAAGGGTGATAGCGGCGGACACGGACCGCCATCGTGGGCCTGGCTCCTGCGGCCGGCCGGCGCTGCGTTTATCGGTTTGGCGTCGCTTCGCGCCTTATTATACGGCAGGCGCCTTCTGCGCTCCCGTTCCCTTCCCGCTCCAACGCTGTCAATCGGGAACCTCACCTTCGGCGGAACGGGCAAGACCCCCTTCACGATTTACGTCGCCTCGCGCCTCACCGCGCTTGGAATGCGGCCGGCCGTGCTTCTTCGCGGCTACGGAAGGGCCACGAGCGGCGCCCGCCTGGTCAATGGCGATGCTCGCGAGGCCGAGGTGGGCGAGGAGGCGCTTCTCTACAAGCGCGCGTTGCCTAGTCTCCCCGTCGCCGTCGGCGAGAGGCGCGAAGAAGCCGCCGCGCTGGTAAGCCCCCCGCCCGGCGTCTTTCTTCTCGACGACGCATTCCAGCACCTCCGAGTCAAGCGAGACGCCGACATCCTCATGGTTGACGCGTCGAGACCGGAGGACTTGAAGGCGCCACCTGCAGGGCGCCTGCGCGAGCCACTCGGCGCCTCCCGCCGCGCGCGGCTTCTGGTCGTCACTCGCGGAAGCTACGACAGCCTTCCGGCCGCCTTCCGTGAAGAGTGGGGCGATAAGCCGGCCATTACCGCCACTTTTATCTGGGACGAGCTTCTTCCTCCCGGCTCCGGAAGCCTCGCTTCTTGGCGCGGGCGCAAGGCCGTGGCTCTGGCCGGCATCGGCAATCCGGATGCTTTTCTGAAGGACGCGTCCGAGGCGGGACTTCTCGTCTCGGAGGCGATCATCCTAAAGGACCACGCGCGCCCGGACGCGCCTCTCGTCGAGCGCGCGAGGGAGGCCGTCCGCAAAACCGGCGCTCAGGCTCTCTTCACGACGGAGAAGGACGCGCTCAAGTGGGCGCCCGTCTGGCCCGGCCCCGAGCCGCTCGTCTATCCTCGGCTTAAGACCCAAATCGAAGACCCGGACGACCACCTTGGCCGGCTGCTCGCCGAAGTGCTCGGTACCCGGGCGAAGGCTTCGCTCCGTGAATAAGGAGAGAGCCGCCGGTCCGGCAACCGTGCAGGTGGCGCTTCCCGTGCCTACGCGCCACACCTACACCTACTCGGTGCCGCCCGGTTCCGAAACGATTTTCCCCGGCTGCCGCGTAATCGTGCCATTCGGAAAGAGGAAGCTTCTAGGCGTCGTAGTGGACGAGCCCGCGCCGCTGGAGGCGCCTCCCGGATTGAAGCCGATCGAGTCCATCATTGACGGGCGCCCGTTCCTTCCTCCGGACGTGCTTGAATTCTCCTCCTGGCTCGCCGATTATTACCTCGCGCCGTTGGGAATGGTTCTAAGGTGCGCCTACCCTTCCTCGCTCGACCCGGCCAAAGATTCCAGAGGGGACGAAAAGTCCCGGCGGCGCGCGGGCCGCGACCGCGTGGCGCTGCTTCGCCCGCGAGACGAGGCGGCGAAGCTATCGGCCGACGAAGATGTGACGGCGCCCTTCAGAAAAGTGATCCGGGAGTTGCTCTCCCTTTCCGACAAGGGCTACCCCGAAGCGAGCCTCCTTGCGAAGCTGGCCAAAGTCCCCCAGTACACGCTCCAAGAGATGGCCGAAGCGGGAATCATAGAGCTTTTCTCGGACGTCCCGACCTCTCTTCCTGGCAGCCCGCCCGCCTTCGAACCGAGCCCCGGCCAGCGGGCGGCGCTCGAAGCCGTCGCCTCGCCTCTAAGAGAGCGGATTCACAAGACCTTCCTTCTTCACGGCGTGACGGGCTCTGGAAAGACGGAGGTCTACCTCAACCTGATGGAGCTCGCGCTTCAAGAGGGCGGCTCCGCCCTTTACATGGTGCCGGAGATTTCGCTCACGAGCCTGCTCGCCAGGCGGCTTCTCGAGCGCCTCGGCGGCCGGGTGGCGATCCTCCACTCCTCGATGAGCGACAAGGAGCGGGCGCGCCAGTGGCTGCGCGCGAGGGAAGGCTCGGCCAAGGTGATGATCGGCCCCCGTTCCGCGCTCTTCGCCCCGCTTTGCGACCTCAGGCTCATCGTGGTGGACGAGGAGCACGACCCCTCCTACAAACAGCAGGAAAGCCCCCGTTACCACGCCAGGGACATGGCGGTGCTTCGCGGGATGAAAGCGTCCATCCCCGTGGTCCTCGGCTCGGCCACTCCCTCCGTCGAGTCCTACTACAACGCGACGGATGGCGGAAAGTATTCGCTGATCGAGCTTTCGGAGAGGGCGGGCGGCGCTTCGCTCCCTTCCGTCGAGATCGTTGACATGCGAAAGGAGTACGAAGAGACGAAGTCCCGCGACGTGATTTCGCGCGCCCTCGCCACGGCCATCGGCGAGACGCTCGAACGTAAGCGGCAGGCCATCGTCCTGAGAAACCGCACGGGCTTCGCCACCTTCGTCCTCTGCCGGAAATGCGGCAAGAGCGTCCAGTGCCCCGACTGCGCCGTCTCAATGACCCACCACCTGAAGGCAAGGAACCTGCGCTGCCACTACTGCGGGAGGACCGCCCCGGTGCCGGCGGCCTGTCCCTCGTGCGGCGGGGAGTTTCTTCAGTTCCTGGGCGCCGGCTCCGAGAAGGTCGAGGAGCTTATGGCCGGAAGGTTCCCCGGGGCGAGAATAGCGAGGATGGACAGGGACGCGGTCAGGACCGGCGAGGCTTACGACCGCCTCTGGCTCGCCTTCGAAAGGGGCGAGATTGACATACTCGTCGGCACGCAGATGCTGGCGAAGGGGAACGACGTCCACAACGTCACGCTCTCCGGGATCGTCTCGGCCGACTTCATTCTGCAGATGCCCGACTTCAGGGGCGCGGAGCGCGCCTTTCAGCTCATCACCCAGGCGGCGGGCCGCTCCGGGCGAGGAAGCCACGCCGGGCGCGTCGTCCTCCAGTCGTTCCATCCGGACCACTACGCCGTCCAGGCCGCCGCCGCGCAGGATTTTCAGCTCTTCTACCAAAGGGACATAAAGTACAGGAAGATGGTCGGCTATCCCCCATTCACCGCTATCGCCAGGGTCGAAGTACGCCACAAGGACCACGCCAAGTGCGGCGCGCTCTCCACCGAAGCGGCGGTGTTCCTTCGCGCCGAATCGCGCGGCGAAGTCAAGGTGCTCGGCCCGTCCCCATGCTTCGTCCCAAGGATCGAGGGGTTCTACCGCCATCAGATACTGCTCAAGTCCCCTACCCGCGCCCGCCTCAAGGCGCTCCTGCGCGCCTTCATCGAATCCCCCTCCACCGCCCGCCACGCCAAGGCCATTGACATCGAAGTTGACCCCGTCAGCCTGCTCTGACCCGCACCGGAGAGATTCACGCAATCTGGTTCTGCGGAACCCTCCCATGTTGGAAGTGAGTTGTAGGAGGCATCTCCAGATGCCGATGCGCGTGGAGTGAGCGGTGAGAAGTCAGACGTGAGACGGAAGACGGCGGCAATGAAAATACGACGGACGACGATGGACGGACGACGAACGAGGCAATGATTGCGCTCGCCGGCTGTCGGTGGTCGGTCGTCGGCGGCCGGTCGTCTGGAACGAAACAACAGCCGAGGGGAGGGCCTCCGCGCCCTCCCGCGCGCGGCGCGATGGCGGGCGCTATCGGGTTCTGGAGAACCCTCCTACAAAGGATGGCCGTTCGGTCACGACGCCCCCGCCGCTGTAGGAGGCATCTCCAGATGCCGATAGCGCGTGAGCGGGCGTCTCGTGTCTTGTGTTTGGTGAAAGAATGGCATGAAGGCGCTCGCGTTTGACAAGGCGAAACGGGGGGCATAGAGTTGCGCCATGAGGGAGAAGAAACCCGCAGCCGCGTTAGCCCGCTACATGGCCTTTTTGGTATACAGTCTAATAAGCGCTAGGCTCTAGATATGACAGAAGATCATACTGATCTGCCATGGACTTGTTCTTGCGGCAAATCAATAGAGACTGATCATCCGTATTCATGGTGCGACAACTGCGGTGAAGACCTACCCCCTGGCGTCATCTACAAACTGGATAACCCGTTCGCGAAAGGTTCCCGCGCTCGTTCAGCTATTAAGGCGCGACCAGAAAACGACGATAATTCAATCGGCGCCAACGGCCCGTCAGAATCATTTAGGGAGAAACTTGTATTCGGACTTTTTGTGCCGTTCATACCATATGCAGCCATGATGACATATCTAGGCTGGCCCATACTCGCATCACCGCTTCCGCAAGATCAAGCCAGTAAAATAGTTTACTTGGCCATTTGCTTTATCCCGTTTCTGGGGCTTCAGACCATATTCGTTTTCTTGTCCTCTGGCAGAAAGGACGCCCTCTGGCCCTTAAGGTATATTCTCTATGGGCTGGTAAGCTCCGGTCTCGCCTTCATGTTTATCGTACTTAGGGCTTGTGCTGAATTGCGTGACTTCAGAACCTAACCATGCGTTTCAGCGGGCCCGCCAGCGTTCACGCAAGTCCGCGAGGCGTAGTGCAGGATGGTAAGCGGTTGCCCGGCCGCTGAACGCCAGCGCCCAGGTGAGAGGGAGGTCCCATGGCCGTGCTAGTTGAGGGCATATCGGTCATTGTTCGAATTGAGCCAATAGAACGCAAATATCCAGGAGGCTGGGTTGCATACAGAGACGCTTCTCCAAATGCGACCTTATGCGCTGACAATGAAATATCGCGCATCGGCTTTATGGGCCCTGACGATGTGAAACGCTTCATTAGCAAGCTTGAACAATTCGGCCTTCGGCATTTAGTCGATGGTAAGGCCCAGGACATCTTAGTAATTGATCAAATAGCCGGGCCTTGCTCTCCCTGCGATTGGATTGAGTGGGGCCACGTGGGTATCGACGAAGAACTTCACAAGGTCGGCGCATGCAGATTATTGAACAGCAAAGAGACCAAGGTGTTTCTCCCCGAGAAATGGCGGTACGACGAATCGCTAACCGCTCAGTTTCATTTCATTCCCGGCGACACGGTAGACTCGCAACTGACGCTGATTCGCACTAAAGACGGCGTGCACGAATATCTCGACCGATTGACCGGAGCGACGCTATTCCATGGAAAACCTACACAATGACTGGGCCTAACCAGCAGTGGCAGCGGACCGGTTGACGGGGTTGCTTCACGCAATGCCCTACGAAGAAGCCCAATGTACCTCCCGTTATTTGTAACCATTTGCTCCCGGTCCGCTGCACGCGGCGTTGGGCTTCGCAAGGAGATTGCTCAAACGAGCCTGGGGTCGTATCTTGCTTTCTAGCAGTCAATCGCCCGCGCCTTGCGCGCCTCCGTGGCCCGCGCGCCACGCAGACTACGGACGGTCCAAATCAACGACGGGCGCTATCTTCAAGGAAAGCTTCCTTTCCTCCGTGCCTGGGGGGCAATTACTAATCAGGAATTCTCAATTTTGAATTCTAAATGTTGAATTGTGGTACTTCTTAATCTATCGGCGATTCCAGCATCAATTCAAAATTCAAAATTCGCAATTCAAAATTGGGCCGTGCCTCCGCGACTCCGTGGTTCAGTCCTTCCCTTCGTGATCTTTGCGTCCTTCGTGGCGAGAATGCTTTTCGCGCAGGGCGCGGGTCAGAAGGGCGCGAAGGGGCTCTCGCTCCAGAAGCTCGACCGTACGGCGTCGCTCAGCTTCTTCAGCGCGTCGAAGTGCTGCTTCTCCCAGTCGGCGAGGAAGGCGTAGAAATCCTGGACCTCTTTTTCGGATGACTGGCGCGCGGCGTTGGTGAAGTGGAGGATGGCGTTCTGCTCGAGGGTCATGCCTACGGAGAGGGCCCCCATTTCGAAAGCCGCCTCCTTAGCCTGCTGCTTGAACTTTTCGGTGAAGACCGCGTCGCTGAACTCGCGCATCTGCGGCGGCGGCCTCAGCCCGAGGCTGAAGGCGGCGCTCCCCTTCTCGTTGTAGTTCTTCATGATGTTCGTGATGAAGGCCTTGTGCTCCACCTCGTCCTTCGCCAGCTTCTCGAACAGCTCCTGCACCGCCGGCTTGCCGGCCCTGTCGGCGGCCATGGAGTAGAAGGTGTAGCCGTCCACCTCGATCTGGTATGCCTTCTTGAGGATCTCGACCAACGCCGCCTTATTGTCGCTCATCGTCTTCTCCAGGTTCCATCCCGCTTCAGCTTCCGGCCCGCATCTCTTTCGCGCCGCTCTCCCACGCGAGCGGCTCGGGGCGCTTCGGCGCCTCCTCGCAGGGCACGTACTCGAGCGCGTGGGTCGGGCAGAAGGGGACGCACTTCGGGTCGCCCCCGCAGAGGTCGCACTTCTGGACCAAGTGGTAGGCCTCGTCCCAGAGCATGTTTCCGAACGGGCAGGCGGCGACGCAGAGGCGGCAGAGGATGCAGCGGTCGCGGTCCATTTCTATCGCGCCGGTTTCCTCGTTGCGGACGAGCGCCTGCGTGGGGCAGGCGGCCGCGCACGCGGCGTCGTCGCACTGGAAGCAGACCACGGGCGTCCCCAGCTCCGGCCCGCGCTTGAATATGTTGATGCGGGTCTTCGACGGCTTGCCTTCCGACCCGTGCGCGAAGGCGCACGCCAGCTCGCACTTGCCGCAGGCGATGCACCGCTCGACGGTGACCTTGTATATCATTTTCATCCGCGCGCTCCCGATGACAGCTTGGCGAATTGCTCAGCCATGACTTTGCGTTTGCAGGCGTCGCAGGTCTCGAAGTAGGACCCGGGCACGCCGTTCTTCCCCGCGTAGTAGCCGGCTTGCATCACGGTGATGTGCGCCTTGCCGCAGGTCTTGCACCTTAGCATCTCGAAATCCTTCCCCCAGATGCTCCTCTTGTAGTCGGAGGTTTTGTATGGAATGCATTGGGTCGGGCATATCTCGGCGCAGGCGAGGCATCCTATGCAATCCGGCGGGGCCTCGTTGAAGGGCGGCGCTATCTCGCGGCCGGAGCCCCTGTTGACCGACGATATGGCGCTGACGCCGATGTGGTCGCAGACCCTGGTGCAAAGCCCGCAGAGGATGCAGTCGGTCGGCTCCGGGTTCCTTTCGTAGCTCGTTTGCTCGATGCCATGCTCGGCGGCCATCTTCTGGATTAGCGGCGCGTCGGGGCACCGGGCGAGCAAAAGGTCGAGGACGACGCGGCGCGTCTCCTCGACGCGGGGGGTGTGCGTTTCGACGATCAGCCCCTCCTCGACGGGGAACATGCAGGAGACGACCATCTTCTTCCAGCCGTCCCAGCCGGCCTTCGTGACGTCAACGAGACACAGCCGGCAGCCGCCCCAGGGTTCGAGCGCCTCGTGGTTGCAAAGCGTTGGCACGTCGAAGCCCGCTGCGCGGATCGCTTCCAGGAGGTAGGCGCCTTCCCTGGCGCGAACGCTCTTTCCGTTTATCGTGAGCGAAACCATTAGACCACCTCCCGTTTCAGCTCGGCCTTCGGGAAGAACCTGATGGCGTCCGTCGGGCAAACGTCGTAGCAGGCCCCGCAGGAGATGCACTTCTCGTGGTTGATGACGTGGAGTTTTTTCGGCTCGCCGGAAATCGCCTCGACGGGGCAGGCCCTGAAGCAGGCGTGGCACCCGTTGCACGGCCCTTCCAGTATCTCGAAGGCCGTAAGGTCGCGGCAGACGCCGGCGGGGCACGCCTTCCTTTCGATGTGGGCGACGTACTCGTCCCTGAAGTACCTCAAGGTGGAGATGACGGGGTTTGGCGCCGACTTGCCAAGCTCGCAGAGGCTTCCCAACTGCATTCCGCTCGCCAGCCGCTCGATCTTCTCGATGTCCCCGGGCTTCCCTTTGCCGGCGACGAGATTCTCGAAGATGGCGAGCATCTGCCTGAGCCCCTCCCTGCACGGCGTGCACTTGCCGCAGGACTCCTCGTTGAGGAAGGCGAGGAAGTATCTCGCCACCTCGACCATGCAGGTGCGGTCGTCCATGACGATCATCCCGCCGGAACCCATCATCGAACCGGCTTCCGTCAGCCCCTCGTAATCAACGGGAAGATCGAGGAGGGATTCGGGGACGCATCCGCCCGACGGGCCTCCCGTCTGGACCGCCTTGAATGGCCTGTCCTTGAGGATGCCCCCGCCGATGTCGTAGATGATGTGCCGCAGGGTCGTCCCCATGGGAAGCTCGATGAGGCCGGTGTTCTTCACCTTGCCGACGAGCGAGAAGGCCTTCGTCCCCTTGGATTTCCCGGTGCCCATAGCCGCGAACCAGGCGCCGCCGTGGGCCAGGATCGCCCCGACGTCGGCCCAGGTCTCGACGTTGTTGAGGACGGTCGGGCAGTCGAAAAGCCCCTTGTCGGTCGCGTGGACGTACTTCTGCCTCGGCTCGCCGGTCTTTCCCTCGATGGAGCGCATAAGCGCCGAGGACTCGCCGCAAACGAAGGCCCCGCCACCCCTCGATATCTTGATGTCGAAGTCCATCCCGGTGCCGAGGATGTTCTTTCCGAGGAAACCGTACTTGCGGGCCTGGTCGAGCGCGATAGTCAGGTTCACGACGGCGAGGGGATATTCGTCCCTGACGTAGATGTAACCCTCTTTCGCGCCGACGGCGTAGGCTCCGATGACGATCCCCTCGATGACGGCGTGCGGGTCGCCCTCCATGATGGAGCGGTCCTTGAAGGCGCCAGGGTCGCCCTCGTCTCCGTTGCAGAGGATGAACTTCCTGTCGCCCTTCGCCTTCGCCGCGGCCTTCCATTTGCGCGCGGTGACAAAGCCGGCTCCGCCACGCCCCCTGAGGCCCGAGGCCTCGACTTCGGCCAATGCCTTTTCCGGAGTAAGCTCGAACATCGCCCTCGCAAGCCCCGCGTAGGCGCCGTGGGCAAGGCTGTCCTCGATGTCGTTCGGGTCAACGCGGCCGATGTTCCTCATCGCGACGCGGTTCTGGTGCTTGTAGAAGGGAATCTCCTCGTACTTCTCTATGCGCTGGTTGTCCTTGGGGTTTTTGTAGAGGAGCTTCGAGACCACCTCGCCCTTCTCGACGGTCTTCTCAAGGATCTCCGCCACGTTCTCCGGCTTGACCCTGCGGTAGAGGATGCCCTGCGGGTGAATGACGACCAGAGGCCCCTCCTGGCAGAAGCCGTGGCAGCCGGTCTTCTTGTGGACGAGGCTCAAGGATGTGGCGAGCCCGCGCTTCTCGATCTCGCCGGCGAAGGCCTCCGCGACGCGCGCGGAGCCGTTCGCGAGGCAGCCGGTGCCGCAGCAGACCAGGACTTCGGCCTTCTTCGATTTGGCCCGTTCCTTCGCCTGGGCAACCGTCTTGTCGAACTGCTTCTTCGATTCAATTCTCATCGCGAGGCCCCCCTGGCGCCGACACCCACTTTGAAACCTGGGCCGGCTTCGCGTTGCCGTGGTACTTCTCGTTGACGATCATGACTGGCGCCATGGCGCACGCGCCGACGCAGTTGACCGTCTTAAGCGTGAAGCCCATGTCCTTGCTGGTTTCGCCGGGATGAATGCCAAGCTCCCGCTCCAGCTCCTCGATGAGCTGGCCCGCCCCCCTGATGTGGCAGGCGGTCCCGGTGCAGACCTTGATGATGACCTTGCCCTGCGGGGTCAGCGAGAAGGCTTTGTAGAACGTGCCCACCGAGAAGACCTTCGCCAACGGCACGCCCAGCGCCTCGGCGACCTTTTCGAGTACGTCGCACGGCAGGTAGTTGTACGCCCTGTGTACGTCCTGGAGGACCTGGATGAGAGACGGCTCCTCCTTCGGATACCTGGCCAGAATTTCATCCAGCGGGGCCAGGTTGACCCCGCACTTCGTCCGTGTCATGCGGCCCCCTTCTTAGCCTTGGCGCCTTCGCCCAGCTCGTATCCACGGCGCAGCGCCTTGATGTTCGACTCCACCACCTTCGGCTTGTGGGCGAACGTCTCGGCAATCAGCTTTTCCATCTCTTCGAGCGACACCGCCTTGGTGGCTCCGAGGTAGGCGCCCAGGATGACCATGTTGGCCCCCTTCGGGTTGCCAAGCTCGTTCGCGATGTCGTTCGCCTGAACCTTGAGGACGGTGATGTCCTTCCGGGACGACTCCCGGTTTATGAGCGACGAGTTGACGATGAGAAGCCCGCCGGGCTTGATGTCGGGCTCGAACTTCTCCATGGACGGAAGGTTCATCGCGACCACGGCCTTGGGGCACTGGATGACGGGCGAGCCGACGGCCCTGTCGGAGATGACCACCGTGCAATTCGCCGTGCCGCCGCGCATCTCCGGCCCGTACGAGGGCATCCACGAAACCTCTTTGCCCTGGTGCATGCCCGCGTAGGCGAGCATCTTGCCAATCAGAAGAACGCCTTGTCCACCAAAACCGGCCATGATCACGTCGTTCTGCATTTTTCTCTCCGCCTCCCAGCCTCTCACTTGCCCATCGGCTTAGGCGCCCTGTCCTCTTTCTCGGGGACCTTGAAAATCCCGAGCGGGTAGTAGGGAATCATGTTGGCTTCAAGCCATGCCGTCGCTTCCGCCGGAGGAATACCCCAGTTCGTCGGGCAGGTCGAGAGCACCTCGACCAGCGAAAAGCAGGCGTTGGCGATCTGGTACTTGAAGGCCCTTCTAATCATCTCCTTCGCGTTAACCGCCATGAGGGGCGTGTGGACCGAGGCGCGGGCCACGAAGGCCGGGGTTCTCAGCGTGGATAGCAGCTCCGAAACCCTGATCGGATACCCCGCCAGCGAAACGTCCCTTCCGGTCTGGCAGGTGGTGGCGACCTGGCCCGGAAGCGTCGTCGGGGCCATCTGTCCGCCCGTCATTCCGTATATCGCGTTGTTGACGAAGATGACGGTTATCTTTTCGCCGCGGTTGGCGCAGTGGACTATCTCCCCCATGCCGATCGAGGCGAGATCCCCGTCGCCCTGGTAGGAGAAGACCACGAGGTCGGGCCGCGCGCGCTTCACGCCGGTGGCCACCGCCGGCGCCCTGCCGTGCGACGCCTCGTGAAAATCAGTGGTGAAATAGTTGTAGGCGAGGACCGAGCAGCCAACGGGCGCTATGCCTATCGTCCTCTCCCTGACTCCGAGCTCGTCCACCACCTCGGCGACAAGCCGGTGAATCACGCCGTGCGTGCAGCCGGGGCAGTAGTGGGTGTGAACGTTCGCGAGCGCTTCGGGCCGGCAAAAAACCGTCTCAGCCATTGCGCGCCTCCTTCTTGGACAGGATGGCCTTCGCCTTGGCGGTGATTTCCTCCGGGGAGATCAGCATCCCGCCCTGGCGGCCGTAAAAGTGGATGGGGCGCTTTCCCTCGACCGCAAGCCTGACGTCCTCTATCATCTGGCCCGTTGAAAGCTCCGTAACGAGCACCGCCTTGGCCTTCTGCGCCGCCTCCCTGACCTTCGCGTACGGGAACGGGTAGAGCGACACCGGCCTGATCATCGCCGCGTTGATGCCCTCTTCCCTCATGTCCTCGATCGCGGTGACGCAGACCCTGGCTACGGTTCCGTAGGCGACGATGAGCAGGTCGTACTTTTCCGTGGCGCCGTACTCGGCGAAGCGGACCTCGTCCCTCTGCATCGTCTCGTACTTGGCGACCAGCTTCTGGTTGTGGTCTTCGAGTTCCTTGGGGTCGAGGTAGAGCGAGTTGATGATGTTGGTCGGCCTGTCGCCTTTGCAGCCCGTGGCCGCCCACTTCTTGGGCTCCAGGGGCTTGCATGGAACGCGTCCCTCCTTGAACTCGACCGGCTCCATCATCTGGCCGATGAGCCCGTCCCCTAAAATCATGACCGGGTTGCGGTAGTAGTCGGCCAGATCGAAAGCGTCTTGAACGAGGTCGGCAGCCTCCTGCACCGACCACGGCGCGAGCACGAGAAGACGGTAATCCCCGTGGCCCCCGCCCTTGGTCGCCTGGAAGTAGTCGGCCTGCGAAGGGAGGATGCCACCGAGGCCCGGTCCCGCCCTCATGATGTTCACGAGGACCACCGGCAACTCGGAGCCCGCGATGTATGATATCGCCTCCTGCATGAGCGATATGCCCGGCGAGGACGACGACGTGAAGACCCGCTCCCCGCTGCCGGCCGCGCCGTAGATCATGTTCGAGGCGGCCACCTCGCTCTCGGCCTGCACGAACATGCCTCCGACCTGCGGCAACCTGTGGGACATGTACTCCGGGATTTCGTTCTGCGGGGTGATCGGGTAGCCGAAGAAGAGCTTGCAGCCGGCCTGGACGGCGGCTTCACCGATCGCCTCGCTTCCTTTCATGAGCTTTTTGGCCATTATCAGGCACCTCTCAGTAGGCGAAGTAGTGGTACATCGTCCCGTGGACGCGCATCTCTATCGCGACGTCCGGGCAGGTGATGCAGCATAGGCGGCACCCGATGCACCGCTTCTGTTCGACCACGGTCGCGAAGAAATACCCCCTGCCGTTGATCTCCTTGGCCATGCCGAGGATCTTCTGGGGGCACGCGTTCACGCATAGCTCGCAGCCCTTGCAACGCTCCCTGTCAATGGCGATCTGTGGCACGATTGCTCCTTTCTTGCTTCAACCCACTACGAAAATGGGGCCAGTCTTCGGAACCTTCGGGGCCTCGAATGGAGGCCTGACCATCCGCTCCACGGGAAGCAGCGGGCATTTGAACAAACCGGGATCGAGCCTCGCGGCCAATCCGCCCTCGGCGGCGGCGGCCACGACCCTGAGGCCCATCCTCGACGCCGCCTCGAGCGCCAGCTCGTATCCATCCCTTACAACCGCCTCCGTCGTCTGGCCCATGAGGTGGGTATTAGAGATAATGCCTGTCGCCTTGAGCCTCGCGGTCTCTTCGATCTGGCGGACCATGGCGACGGCCGATTCCACGTCCCACGTGAAAGCCCGGCGGAAGTTGAGTACCAGGAAGAAATCGGTCTCCTCCTTGGAAACGACGTCCGACAAGGAACCAAGGGCCCTGGTCCCGACGTCGTCGCCTCCTACGTCGAGAAGGAGGCTCTCCCTACGGTCCCGAAGCAGAGCCCTGACTTCGGGCAGAATGACCGGCAGGTCGGCGCTGTAGAGGTCGCCTTCAGGCGCGATAAGCCTGACGCCGGCCGCTTCGAGAATCGCCTTGCCCGAACGGCTTCTAAAGTAAGGCTTGACGACGTCCAGGTCCACCAAGCTGAATGACCTGCCCGAGCCTTTCATGGCGAGCGCGGCGTTCAGGGCGATCTCGGTCTTTCCCGACCCGAAATGGCCAGCAAAGATCGTCACCCTCCTGATAACGACCCTGTGGAAAGCCTCACACGGCGAGACCGGAACCGCTTCCAAAGGCTTGATCACCTTCTCCTTTCGCAGGCGCGCGCCGGCCTGCCGCCGCTGGCGCGCATACCACCCGCCCCAAGATTTCGTAGGTTATTCCGCCCGGGCGCCGATGTCAAGCGCTTTGGCAGCGCGCTGGCAGCGCGCCGGGCCAAAGGGACATTTCTGAAGAGTGTTGACGGCGCGCTGCGGCCAAGCGTCCATCACCGCGGGGCCGGGTCAAGGGTGTACCGTATAACGGCATCCGCCCCCGACGCGGGAGCCGCGTAGAGGGCGTAGCTCCCCTCCTCCAACACCAGGGCGCTCAAAGGGCACGGGTCGGACACGGCCCTCCCGGCCTCATCGTAATAATAGACGAAAACAGTGGCCGAGCCTCGGCGTATCGAAAAGCCCTGGGTTGATCCACCTTCCGGCCCGCACGGCTTCCCGGGGGCCAGTCTTTCAATCTGGAACCGCGTGGCCGCCATGCCCTCTGGCACGCGGAAAACCGCGGGAGCAGGTTTGCAGCCTCCCAGCGTGGAGGCCCTCAAGGATAGAGCCTCCTCCCCCCAAATGGCCAAGGTGAGGCAGGCCGCCAGGGCTAAAAAGAGAACGACGATTTTCGCTTCGGTCTTTCTCATGGCAAAAGTCTACCACGGGGCTCGCCGCTCGCGCCGCCGAAGCGCACGAAACGACCGTCCCAGAGAGCCGGCACGCCCAGCGGAATCGTCTGCTTGCCGGTAACATGGCCGACCGGGAGAGAAGCAACAACTATGGCCTCAGGTCCGGCCAGATACTCCACCCGCTCTCTCACCATCGCCGCCGTTTCCCCCTCTCCGAGCCCGGTGAAAGCGCCCAGCAAGACTCCGGCGCAACCGCCAAACCAGCCGGCCTGCTGCAAGTGAGTGAACATCCTGTCTATCCTGTAGAGCTTTTCGCCCACCTCTTCCAAGAATACCCAACGTCCTTCCGTCTCGGGCGCCCAGAAGGTGCCGGCGGAGGCGCAACAAAGCGTCAGGCATCCCCCCGTTATATCAAACGGCCCGGCGGGGGTAGCGGGCCCATCGCCCGGAACGGGCTCGAACTCGCCCTGAAGCGCCGCCCAGAGCGAGGAAAGGACGGCGACGCCTGGACGGCCGAGTTCCGTAACCGACGGCGCGTAAAGGCAGCGCATGTTGCCGAACCTTTGCGCCCACAGGTGGAAAACGGTGGCGTCGGAATATCCGGCCACGATCTTCGCCGGGCGGTCTTCGTTCCACCGGAGCCCCGGCAAAATGCGCGACGTGCCGTAGCCACCCCTGGCGAACCAGACGATTTCGGCGCTCTCGTCGTCGAGCGCCTCCTGAAGGTCCGCCAGCCGGCAGTCGTCGCCGCCAGCTAGGTAGCCGTTCCTGTCGAGAACGTGGCTCCCCGGGACCACTTCAAATCCGCGCCCTCTAAGCACCGCCAGCCCGGCTTCGAGCGCCCCGGCGTCCACCGGCCCGGCCGGCGCCACGACGCGGATCAGCTTTCTTTTCGCCGGATGTTTCGCGAGCCCCGTCTCTTCAAGGGCGCTTTGAAACTCGTGCGACGAAGGGTCCTGCATGGCCGAAGCTCCAGAATGAGGCTAACTCTCCTCGCGCTTCCTGAAAAGCCATGAGATAAGAAGCCCGAGGCCATAGAGAATAATGATGGGGACGGCGACGATCGTCTGAGTTACCGGGTCGCCCGAGGGCGTGATGACGGCCGAGATGACGAAAGCTCCCACGATGACCCACCGCCACTGCTTCAAAAGGGTCTTGGTGCTCACGATGCCCAGGCGCGTCAAAAGGAAGATCAGCACCGGCGTTTCAAAGACCAGCCCGATGCCGAGGAGGAACTTCAGCTCGAAGCTCCAGAAATAGTCCAGGGTCACGACGTTCGTGTAATCCTTGTTGAAGTCGTGAAAGAACTTGAAGGTGAAGGGCAGGACGTAGAAGTAACAGAAGGCCAGGCCCAGGATGAAGAAGAACGAAGTGCCGAGGACGAACGGGATGGCCCACCGCTTTTCCTTCGCCTTGAGGCCCGGCGAGATGAAAGCCCATAGCTGGTAGAAGATCCACGGAGAGGCCACGAAAACCCCCAGCACCGCGGCGATCTTCATGTAGGCGAAAAAGACGTCGGTGATTCCGGTGTAGGCGAGCTTGTGCTGCCCCTCCGGAAGATACCGGAAATATGGCTCGAAAAGCAGCCGCATGATGTCGTCCATGAAGTAAGTAAGGACGCAGAACGCGGCGGCTAGTCCCCAGAAGGCTTTCGCGAGCCTGGAGCGCAACTCGGAAAAGTGTTCGAGAAAGCTCATCTCCCGGTATGGCTTGGCCACTTCAGACCTCTACTTCGCCTCTTCGGAATTATCCGGGGCCGCCTGTTTGGGCAGCTCCGCCTGGGCGGCCTGCGCCGGCGGCGCGGGCTTCTCTCCGGCCGGAGCCGCGGGTTTTCCAGGCGATGGCAGAGCGCCCTTGGGCATGATTTCGGGTGGCTCGGCCGCCCGCTTGACATCCTCCACTTCGCGCTCGATCGTCTCTTGCAGTTCCGACGTGGCTTTCTTGAACTCGCGCACGGCCCGGCCAAGCGCCTTTCCGAGTTCCGGCAGCTTGTGCGGCCCGAAAACGAGCAGGGCCACCAAGAGGATCATCAAAATTTCTGGACTACCGACCGAGCCCATACGCCACCTCTAAAGCGGCTTCCGCCGCTTGTCGCCCAGAGTAAGGATGGCCACTAGCAACGTGAGCGTGGCCGCCATCGAAAAGAGAGTTCCCAGAAGCGCCACGTACCCCATGCTCCGAAGGCCGGGATAGCTGGAAAGCGACATCGAGCCGAAGCCCGCGATCGTCGTCAGCGCGGCTATCGCCACTGGCTTGCCGCATTCGTCTATCACCCTGTTCATGTCCCACCCGTCGTGCTCCCTGTGGCGGTGGACGAAGTAGATGCCGTAGTCCGACCCTATCCCTACTATCATAGTGGTGACGAAAATGTTCATCATGTTCAGCGACTCGCCCATCAGCCGCAGGCAGCCCAATAGCCATATCAGGGCGACGACCAGCGGCAGCAGCGAATAGAGCACCGCCCCGGGCGAGCGGAAGTCGAGGAAGATCAGCACTACCACGAAGATGGCGCCTATGATGAAGGCGAGCCAGGCATCGTGCTTCACCGACGAGCGCAATTCCTTACTCAGGACGTTGATCCCCGTCACCTTCGCTCCGGGCACTGCCTTTTGAATCGCCGCCATCAGCCCCTTTGGCTCGAACCGCTTGAACTCCTCCGGGATGTAAAGGTAAACGACGCCCCTCCAGCGCCCGTCGCCCTTCTTCACGATGAACTTGTCCAGAAGCGGCTTGATTGGCCCCTTGGCCAGCTCTTCGTAGGTGACCGGCTTTTGAGGCGAGAGCATCTTGTCTATCTTGTCGAGGTAGCCGCTGAAGAAAGCCCGCGAGAATCCCTCCTTGGCGCACGCGTCAAGAAAAACCCTGCGGACGCGCTCGGCGGAAAAGCGGCCCGTCTTATCGGCCTTGATCGCCTCTATCACCGCCTGCTGGTTCTCGGCCGTGGGCACGTAAGTCGTGATGGCGTCGGTGAAGAGCACGTCCTTCTTGGCCCTGTACGGCTGGACCGCTTCGACGACGTCGTGCGACTTCGAGACTATCTCCTCGGATGAAGCGCCGTCCACCGCCGCCATCATGTAAGTGAGCGACGCGCCGAACTTGTCTGCTATCTCCTGGGTGACGTTCACGCCCTGGTTGTTGGGGCTCCTCAGATTCTGGATGTTGTCCTCCAGCTCAACGCCCAGCGCGGCCCAGCCGAAAATAACGGTCAGGACGAGCCATATGGCTATCGTCGTCTTGGGGTGGCGGTGGGCTAGCTTCCCGAGCCGCTCGAAGCCAAAACTGTGCATCGTGAAGACCGGTTCCTTGCCCTGCTTGTCCTTGTGAACCTGGTGAAAATAGAGCATGGCTGGAAGGAGGAAGAAGACGCTGGCCATGCAGCAAAGTATTCCGGTCGCCGTCAGCAGCCCGACCTGCTGCATCCCCCTGAAACTGGTGAAAAGCATGGCGACGAAGGTGCCCGCCGTCGTCAGCGCGCCCAAGAAGACGCCCTTGCCGGTGTTCCCCATGATGCAGCCGATTGACTCGTCAATCCCGGTGCCGCGGTTACGCTCCTCTATATAACGCCCGTAGAGCACCGTCGAGAAATCAATGCCGAGCCCGATCAGCAGCGCCCCGAAACCGGCCGTCGCCGAGTTCAGCGTGACGCCGAGGAGGTGGGCAAGGCCGAAAGTCACTATCAGCCCGAAGAGGAGCGGCCCCCACAGGTATGCGAGCGCGCTCTTGCGCCTGAAGGCCCAGATCACGACCAGAAGGACCAGGAAGAACGACGAGACCGTGTTGACGACCGAGTCCTTCTTGATCAGGTTCGCGTCGTCCTGGGCTATCGGGTAGCCTCCGCCGTAATCAACGGTGAGCGGCGAGACGTCGTCGCCCTCCTGCGCCCACTCCTTTCTGAGGCCGGCCTCGATGCCGCGCACGCCGGCCATCAGCTTCTTTCCGAAGACGATGTCCTGCGCGGGCTTGACGGGGCGGACGATCATCAGGAGCTTCGCGTCGTCGCCCTTGGAAAGGTAGTAGCCGTCCGAAATGTCAACCTTCAGCTGGCGGGTCTTCCCCATGAAGTGGTTCTTGAAGACCGGGAATAGGCCGAACGGGTCGTACTGGATTATGTCCTTCGTCAGGAACGAAGCCGGGTTGTCTAAAAGCCTTTTGTTTCTTGCGACCTGCGCCCTGATCGCCTCGTCGCTGAGGCGCGAAGCCACCTCATCGAGGTCTTTCGGGTGGAGGTAAAGCAGGGTGTAGGGCAGCATCTGGTCAATGAGCGGCGCGTAGTCCTGAATCCTGTACTCGACTCCCTCAACCTCCCCGCTGGCCCTCAGCTTCTCGGCGAATGCGTCGGCGAAATCCTCGTAGCCTTCAACCGGGTGGTCCTTGGGGTCCTTGGTGCCGATCAAAACGAAGAGGTAGTCGAGGCTCTTGAAGTCGGAGGTGACGGAGCGGAAATCCTCGACGACCGGATTTTTCTGGGGCAGGAGGGCGAGTATGTCCGAATCAATCTTCGGCGGGTAGAAGACGAAGAGCGCGACGACGGCCAGCGCGATGAACGCGGCGGCGGCAAAGACCAGGCGGTAGTGGTGGCTTCCAGCCACGGCGATCCGCCTGAAAAGGGCTTCCCTCACGAAACCTCCTCGATATCAAAAGCTCGTCCAATCGCCGGAGCGAAATAACGGCTATTCCTTGCCAAAGAGGTCAACCTTCGACGAGAACTTGTAGAAGTATTCGGCCATCGAGACGACGGAGATGAAGGCCACCAGGTAGAGAAGCGCCTGGCCCGTCTGCTGGGCAATGTGCCACTCCTTCTGGCTCCCCCAGATTATAAGGCAGATGGCTATCACCTGGGTGACCATCTTCCATTTCCCGAGCGTGCCCGCTGGAATGACGACGGAATGGAGAGCGGCGATCATCCGCATTCCCGTGACCGAGAACTCGCGCCCGACGATCACCACCACCACCCACGCCGGGGCGAGCTGCATCCCGACGAGAGATATAAGGACGGAAGCTATCAGCAGCTTGTCGGCGATCGGGTCCAGAAGCTGCCCGAGCGTAGTGATCTGGTTCCGGCGGCGCGCGAGCCACCCGTCGAGAAGGTCGGTCACGGAGGCGAGTATGAATATCCCGACGGCCAGTTCCTCCCTGTTGAAGAAGAACCAGCGCTCGAACTTGAATTCGGTCAACAGAACGACGACCAGGATCGGCGCCATGAATATGCGGATCATCGTCAAGATGTTCGGCAGGTTTATGACCCGCTGGCGATTGTTCTTCATCCGGCGGCGACCCTCAGCGCGGCTTCTTTCTTCTGTCGAGCCCGTAGCGTTCGATCATCTTTATGAGGCCCCGGCGCGTGATGCCCAGGTCGGAGGCGGCCTGCGTCTTGTTCCAGCGGTACTTCTGGAGCGCCTCGACCACCATCTTGCGCTGGATGGCTTCGAGCCCCTCCTTCATTTTCGACGTGCCGGCCTCTGGCGCTTTCAACAGCGCCGCCTGCTGTATGGTCTCGGCCAGGTTCGCCGGCTCGACAAGCTCGCCCTCGTTCAGCAGGATCGCGAGCCGCTCCATCTCGTTCTTGAGCTGCCTCACGTTTCCCGGCCAGGCGTAGGCCGAGAGAATTTCGAGGGTTTCGGAATCAAACCCCGCGAAGCGCTTGCCCATCCTCGCGCAGAAGATCCCCATGTAATGGCGGGCCAGGAGAGAAATGTCCTCTCTCCTCTCCCTCAGGGGCGGCAGCTTCAGCGTGACGACGTTGAGCCGGTAAAAAAGGTCCTCCCTGAAGAGTCCCTTCCGGATCTGGTCGAGAAGGTCCTTGTTGGTCGCCGACAGCACGCGGACGTCAACCTTTATCGGCGTGTTGTCGCCGATGCGCTTGATCTCCCCCTCCTGGAGCGACCTGAGGATCTTGGCCTGGGACGAGAGCGAGAGGTCGCCGATCTCGTCGAGAAACAGCGTCCCGCCGCTCGCCACCTCGAAAAGGCCGGGCTTGTCGTGAGTGGCGCCGGTGTAAGAACCCTTCTTGTAGCCGAATAGCTCGCTTTCCAGAAGCGTCTCGGGGATGGAGGCGCAGTTCTGGGCGACGAACTTCTTCTCGCGCCTGGGCGACTTTAGGTGGATCGCCCTTGCGATAAGCTCCTTGCCCGTTCCGCTCTCGCCCGTTATCAGCACCGAGACGTTGCTCGAAGCGACGAGGTCAACGGTTTCGAGGATCGAGATGACCTGCTGGGAGTTGGTCACTATCTCCGAGAAATCGGCTTCGGTGGCGACCACCTGCCTGAGGTAGCGGTTCTCTATCTGGTAGCGCTCCCGCTCCACTGCCGCTTCAATCGCCGATCCCGCCAGCTCGCAGAACGCCTTGAGGAAGTTGTGGTCGCGCTCGGTGAAGGCGCCGGGGCGCTTGCCGTGGTCGAGGTAAAACGCGCCTATGACGTTGTCGCCTCTCAAAAGAGGCATGCAGACGACGCTGAGGATGTTGTAGTGGATGGCGCTCTCGCTGTTGAACCTCGGATCGGTCTGGATGTTGGATGCCAGTACGCTCTCCTTCGCGCGGACGGCCGACTGGATGACGGAGAGCGCCACTTTCTGAGCGTCAACGAGTTCGCTCGGGTAGAGCGAGCGGGCCGCCGTGGGATACAAATCCCCCCTCGCGTCGCGAAGGAAGATCACTCCCCTCTCGGCGTTCACGTGCCTGATCGCCAGGTCCACCAGGTTTGCGAGCAAGGGCTGGAGTTCCTGGAAAGAGTGGACGACGCTGGCCAGGCGGTAGAGCGTCTCCAGGTCCTGCCTGTCGGTCGGCAGGTGAAGCAGTTCCTGGTCGGGAAGCTCTTCTGGCGGACGATCGTCCATTATGACGCCTTCAACTGCTCCAGCCGTTCCTTGACCCGCGCCAGCATCGGGTCGTTGTCGCCGCACTTTGCCGCGAGAACGGCCTGCGCCGATTTGTAGGCATCCTCGGCCTTGGCCTTATCGCCAGCGCGCTCGTAGTACTCGCCCAGAAGCTCCTGCCCGGAACCGTCGGGAAGAAGCAGGCTCTTCATCGCCGCCACCTTTTTCCAGGCCGCCTCCGCCTTGTCGGCCTTCTTCGCGGCCTCGAAGACGCGCGCCTGGAACATCACGGCCACCTCGCCCAGCGGAGAGGAGCCGCACAGAGGATCCGAAACCGTGATCGCCTCGTCGTAGCGCTGCGCTCGCGCCGCTTCCTCCGCCTTGCAAAGGACGACAAGGTCGCGCGTCTGCGAGGGGCCGCCTCCCTTGAGCGCCTCCTCTATCCTCTTCGTCACTTCGGCGTCGCGCGCCTGGTTCGTGCCGAAGAAGAGCGACTGCCGGGAGGAAAGCTCTTTGCGCGCCGGGTCGTCCGCCGCAAGAACGGGGGCGTTGAACGCCTCCATCACCTTGGCGACGCGCATGGAAGCCTTGTCCTGGCGCGCCTCGTAGTAGTTGAATGCCTGCATACCCCCGGCCAGAAGCGCGAGGAAAGCCACGAGGCCCGCCACGTAAACCTTCCAGTGGTTTTCGAGGCTCTGCTCCACGTCCTTGTAGGCCAGGGAGAGAAAATCGCGAAAAGCGTCTTGGCGCATCTCCTGCTTGGTGAGCTTCTTCGACATCTGCCAACTCCTTGAAAGGTGCCTGGTGTGCCTGGCGGGACTTGAACCCACGACCCCCTGCTTAGGAGGCAGGTGCTCTATCCAACTGAGCTACAGGCACAAACGGGCCTACGGCCCATCCGTGTACTCTACATTAAAACCGCGTGTTTTTTCAAGGCCCGGCGGCGGCTCGAACCGCTTCACGCCCGTAACCCTTGCGTGGGGAGGACCGGACGAGATTGCGTTCTCCAGGGCGTCCAAGGCCGGCTCCGGCCCGGCCGCCGCCACCTCGACCGAGCCGTCGTACAAATTTCTGGTCCAGCCTCGAAGGCCAAGCTCCGAGGCGCGCCTTACCACGAAATAGCGAAAACCGACGCCCTGGACGCGCCCCTCGACGCGCCAGGCGCGCGTCACCGCCGCCATGGCGCGATTATAACCCACGCCCGCACCGGGCGCCGCGCTTCATCTTCCGTAGGGGCGGGGTTCAACCCCCGCCCGCGCGCTGGGTTTTGCGCCGGCCCTTGTCGTAGCGGCCGATGCTCGCATCGGCCGAAAAGCCGGCCTTTGCAAGCAAAGGCCGCTACAGGAGAGGACGGAGATCCTCCCGGCCTCGCGTTCCCTCCCCGCGCCCTTGACATTCGGGGGGGGGTAAAATCAAACCTCTTTTGGAGGAGATGAAGATGAAAAAAGGGTTGATGATCTTTGGAATGGCCATGGCATTGCTTCTGGGAACGGTTATTGCCTTGGCGGCGCCGACTGCCGGCACCATCTGGGGCACCGTCAGCAACACCGGCGGGACGCTAACGACGCTGGCGGATTTGCTCGTAGCCTCGGACGGCCAGACGGCCCCCGGCCTCGCCGTCGCGCTCAGGGTCCATATCGCCAAGGCGAACGGCGCCATCCAGCAGCTTTCCGCGCTGGACGTTACGGCGATGAGCGACGAGGAGGTAAGCGCCTACGCCGAGGGGGTCACTTCGCTGAACAAGGCGCTGAGGTATGCCAGCCAGGTGGCTGCGGGCCTCGGCTACAGCGACCTGGCCGCGCGCGCGGACGCGGCCACCAACGCCCTGGTCGGCGTTGTTCTCGCCCAGGCCGGCCTGGACGGCCGCCTGTACAACAGCATCTTCCCTCCCGGGCCGCTGGCGCCAACCGGCGGTAGCATCTGGGGCACCGTCATGAAAACCGGCGGCGGGGGCGGCGCCCCGTAAAGCGCGAGAGAATTTCCCCGTAGGAGGGCTCTCCAGAACCCGGTGCGCGCACGGCATCGCGGGATTTGCGCAATCGGCATCTGGAGATGCCTCCTACAACGGCGGCCCGTGGTTTTGAAAGGGTTATTGGGTTGCATAAGACATTGCGCCTCCGTTGCCCGCGCAACACGCGAACTAGGGGCGGCGCAAATCACCGACGGACCCACAAGACACCAGACACAAGACACCAAACACTTCTTTTCCTCCGAGACCTCGGCGCCCGTAACGCAACTATAATCCCCCCTCAGTGCCTCGGCGCCTCAGCGGTTCAATCCTTCCCCTTCGTGTCCTTTGTGGCCTCTGTGGTGGACTAATCTTTTCTCGCCGCGCCTTCTGTGGTTCAAGGCTTCTTTCCCTTCGTGGCCCCTTGCCCTTTGCCCCTTGCCCTTTTGTGACGCGCATCACTTGCCATATCAGTAATTTGAAGGTATATTCACGTTGGGGTTCAAGGGTGGAAGGGAGGCGCATGATGAGACTTCCAAAAATCGTGGTGGTATTGTCGGCGGCACTGCTATTTGCCCTGGCGGCTTCCGCCCAGATACCGGGCGAATCCTGGGTTCGCATCGGCCTCCTGGGAGGCAACATCTCCGCTGTCGGCGTAAGCCCCAACTACGAGGCCGACGGCATCCTCTTCGCGGCTGTGGCCGGATCAGGCCTTGCGCGCAGCACCGACAGGGGCCTTCACTGGACCGTGATGACCGTCATTCCCACCAACGCCAAGGTATCGGCCATAGCCTTCGCGAAAGGCTGGAAAATAGACAACTCGACCCCCATGTGGGCCGCCACCGACCAGGGCCACGTTTACATGTCCAAAGACGGGTTCGCCAGCATCACGTACGACGCCCTCATCAAGGATAGAAACGGCGCCGTCTGGCCGGTCTCCTGCCTCGCCGTCCCTTGGGCGGGAACTTACACCAACAACGTTTTCGCCGGGACTTTGGGGGGCGGCGTATCAAGAAGCGCAGACGGCGGAGCGAACTACTCGAGCACCAGCGGGGCCACCCCGGACTGCCGCGCGCTGGCGGCCGGGCCCTCGGGCCAGGTTCTTGGGGCCTTCAATTCCACCAAGCTGCAGCCAGTCTTCCAATTCCTGGGAGAGTGGGTTATCAAATCAACCGGACTGCCGACCGGAATCGTTCCCACGGCGCTCCATATCGCCTCCTCCGACGAGACGAAGGTCTGGCTCGGCACAGCGCAGTGGGGACTGTGGCGATCCACCGACTCCGCCTCGACGTGGTTGACCGGCTGTGGCGCGACGGGCCAGAGCGTTGGCTTTTCCGTTGGCGCGGTCGCGGCCTGCCCGAACTTCATCAGGGACGGGGAGGTCTGGGAGGGCCGGTCCGACGGTCTCTTCCTCTCCTCCGACGGCGCCGTTAGCTGCCTGCTCGACGGGCTGTACGGCTCGGTCACGTCCATTGCCTTTGCCCCTCAGTACCACCTCTCTTCGTCCAGTTGCGACGCCTTCGTCGGGACGACCAACGGCCTTTTCCTGAAATCCTGCGCCTCCGGCGCCCTTCCGCCACCAGAGGCCAACCGGACCCCCCAGGTCATCCCCGTTGACTCGCTGGCCATGTCGAGGCTCGGCACGCCCGACGCGCCCGGCGTCTGGGGCGGTTCGCAGGGCCTTGGGCTGATCCGCGGGATCTACAAATTGGAGATGCTCCAATACAACGCCTCCGGCGCTTTCAACGGCGGGCTTCCGAACGTGGCCGCGGTGCGCCTGCCTTACAGCTACAAGATTGGCGGCACCTGCGGAACCGACTCCCAGACGGTATTCGTGGCTGAAAAAACCCTCGGCGTCTTCAGGAGCCAGGACGACGGCGCCTCATGGACAAAGCTCGACGCGAACGCCCAAGGCGTTTCGACCTGGCCTTCGAGCGTAATGGTCAACGACCTGGCGATCGTCCCTAACTACCTGACCGGCACCTTGGACCGGGAAATCCTATACGCTGCGACGACCCAAGGCATCTATCGCTGGGACGGCGCCGGCACGGGCTGGGTACGGGCCTGCACCGACTGGGTCGGGAACGTCACGAGGGTCGTCGTCCCTCTCACCTACGACAAGACGCAGCCCGCTAGTTCAAAGGCTCCGTATCACTGCGTCTTTTTCGCCTCTGACAACCACGTTGACACCACGACTGGAAAGACCGGGGGGCTCTTCTTTTCCTTCGACGACGCCACGCGCTTCGCGCCCTTTTCCGCGCTTATGGGGATTACGGACATCACGGCGATCGGCTGTTCGCCCAGATACGGAATCACTTACAACAGCCTTCAGGACTGGCTGATATTCGTTTCGCGCGCCACCAACAGCGGGAATGCCCCGCTGAACCACGCCCTCTTTTATAACAGCTACATGCCGGCGAGCGGCGTCCCTTGGTGCGACTTCGACGCGGGACTGACTGTTCCGTACGTCCGCGACATGGAGGTGGAGCCCCGCTACCGCGCCGGAAGCTTCGGCACCTACGACGTTCATCTTGCCCTCGCCGCCCCCGATGGTCCCTATTACTGCGACTTCGACCGGGCGAACAACTCCGACGGCTGCGGCTCGGCCCAGTTTTTATGGAAACCGGCCACGGTCAGGGTCTCCGTGCAATGCCCTGACACCCTATCCATCGCTTACGGCACTCAGGGATCGGGCCAGTACCTGGCCCTTGGCACATCGGAAGACGGGATTCTCTTTTCCACGGACTATGGCGTCACCTACCGGTACAAGGGCGCCGGCTACACATCGCTTCCCAACGATGTCTACAGCATCCTGCCCCACATGAGGAGCGAGACGGTCATCTTCGCCTCCTCACCGACCTACGGCGTCTTCGTCAGCACCGACAAGGGCGCCTCTTTCAAGCCCTGGAACGCTGGCAGCGGCGCCCCCTGCGTGGTTTCAAGCGCTTTCGGCCTCGGCATGATGACCGACAGGATACCCCCGGGAACGGGCGGGCCGTACCCCAACGGGGCCGACGTGGTCTGGGCCGGCTCGGACGGCTCAGGCATCGTCTACCGCCCGATCCTTTACGACGCCAACACCAACACGATCAGCCTCGACGACTTTGCCTGGATCAACACCAACGTCGCCAGCGGGCGGTTCGAGCGGTTCGAGACTTTAGGCACCGGACAGCAGAACAGGGCGCGCGCCTCCAGCTCTACGCTTGGCTTCTACACTTGCGACAAGACCTCGTACGACACATGGTACGCCGACAACTCTGGCCTGAGCGCGACTACCTCCAGCGCCATACGCTACGGCTACCAGAGTTCCGATCCGGTTCCGGTGACGAGCGGCACGACCGTCGCCGGCGCCGTCGCTTATGGCCAGTGGAATTATTACAGCCTCAACGTCCCTTACGGCACGGCCGACATACACTTCTTCATGGACGACCTCGACGACACCGGCCCCATGGACCCGGACATGTACATCCGTTACGGCGCGCTTCCCGACTTGGCCAACTGGGACTACCGGCCCTACATCAACGGCGACGAGAGCGTCTGCGTCCTGCCCTCCTCTTTCACCCTTCTGAACGAGAACTTCGAGGAGACGTGGGGGCCTTACGGCAACGTGCCCCCGCCGGGATGGACAATCCCCTTCACTGGAAGCGAGAGCCCCAACGTTTGGAACTACAACGACTGGTCAAAGTACAACTTCGGAGGGGCCTACGGCAACACGGCGTTCGTTTTTTATTCTCCGCAGGAAGCCTCGCAGTACGAGGGGCTGAGAACCCCAGCCATGAACGTTCCCGCGGCGGCGCTCGGCTTGACCTTGGAGTTCGACCAGTACTTCTATTCACGGGGGGGCGGTGACATCTGTTACGTCTTCTATTCGTCCACCAGGCATCCGGGCTATACCCTGCTCTACTCCAACACGGCCACGACCGGGGGAATGACGCACGTCACGGTGGACGTCGCTTCTCACATCGCCGATTTTGCCGGCGACACGAACGTGCAGATTCTCTTCTACTACTACATGAGCCCGACCAACGCCAACTACGGCTTCTGGATGCTCGACAACGTGAAGGTCTCGGGGCAGTCGCTCAATTACGGCACTTGGTACGTCGGCGTTCACGGCTACTACTCGGGCACGGGCAGTTACGAGCTCACCGCCACCCTCAACTCCGGCTGCACCAGCTTCGCCCAGCCGCTCGCCGGCACGGGCAAGGCGCCTCTCGACGAGAAGACCTTCGTCGCCAGCCTCCTCCCCGGCCCGCTGGCACCTTCTGCCGGTTCCATCTGGGGCACCGTCACCAACACGGGCGGCGGAGGCGGCATCTGGAAGGGGGTAGACTCGACGGCCGTCGTCGCCTCGCCGGTGCCGGGCCCCTCCGCCATCACCTGGGTTCAGAGAAACGGCTCGGGCGCCACCGCGCTCACCAACCTCAACACGCAGTGCGTCCAGGAACTGCCCGACCTGACCCTGGTGGCCGGCTGCAGCGGAAACGTCTTCTACTCGCCCGCTCCCGACGAAGGGCTGACCACCTGGGTTGATTCGACGAGCCACGTCGCTTCGCCGGGAAGCAACGACTTCAGGGACCTTCTGCTCTGCTCCAACGGCGACCTTCTCATCGCCGCCAACGGCACCGGCACGGGCACATCAGCCGGCGGGGTATGGCTTTCCGGCGACAAGGGGCGCGACTGGATGAGGATCTCCGAAGGGTTCGACGCCGCGACAC
>JBBINO010000017.1:0-37165 GCA_037443845.1 Acidobacteriota bacterium | reverse complement strand
CTTCAGTCGCCGTCCACGAAGGTGACCTGGGCCTGCCAGCCCTTGCCCTGGTTCTTGCCGTCGGTGACGAACCAGACCAGCACCTGGCTGTGCCAGGTCGTGATCTCGGGCGGAATGTTGGGACCGCTGAAAATGGCCATGATCGTGTCCTGGGTGCCGTTTCCATCGAAGAAGTAGAGGAGGTCGACGCGCGCCTCGGTGTCGAATTTCAAGAACTTGAAGTGGATTCTCTTTCCGGGCGGCGCGGTGATCAGCCACTTGCAGTCGGTTCCGGGGGAGTAGCCGTTTCCTCCACTCCCGTCGTCTAGCAGGCCCTCGCGCGTGATCTCCTTCGTGCCGTGGCAGTAGAGCGTGGCGAAATTGATCCCTTCGGCGTCATACTCAATCAGCCCGTCCAGGCGCCGCGAGGCGCCGCGAAGGTCCATCGCGACGAATGCGCTCGTTCCTTCGACGAAGAGGGGCTTTTTGAAATCGGATAGCGGAAGGCTGGTCACCAGCCGCCCCTTGGCGGAGTCACCGGCGTAGACAGTCAGCACGGAGCTTCCTGCAGAGCCCTTCAGCTCGGATGGTCTAAGCCATATTCCTTTGAATTTCCCTGGAGGTTGAATCAAAACTTGCTGACGCCTTCCCATTTTGGAGGAAAGAGAGAGAAAGCCCTGGTAACTTTTCAGCGGGGAGTGGGGGGCAAAGGGCGGCGAAATGGAAACGGCGCGCGAGACGTCGAGCGCGCCTGCCCCGAGCTTGGCGGCCAGGCTCGGATCGGCCTCGCTCAAGGGCGCCGCCGTATTTTTCAAGCAGGCTTCGACCATCTCAAGGGAATAGCCGGGGTGCTGGACTTCCACCAATGCCGCTGCCGCAGCGACCATGGCGGAAGCCTCGGAGGTCCCGTCGTGCGTCTCGTAGCCGTCGTCCGAGGAGGAGCTGGCGCTCGAGACGTTCTCTCCCGGGGCGCAGATGCCAACGAAGGAGCCGTAGTTCGAGCGGGCCATCTTTCCGCCCATTTCGTCCAAGCCGGCGACCGAGAACGCTCCCTGGGCGGCGCCCGGATATTGATGGGTGCCGTCGGGAATGTTGCCCGCCGCGCCGACGACAAGAACGCCCGCCTCCTCGGCTTCGAGAAGAATCGACCGCTCTTCGCTGGAAATGTGGCCCACGCCCCAGGCACAGAGGATCACACGCGCGCCGTTCTTCAGGGCGTAGGCGACGCCCTTGTAGCCATCCTTTAAGAACGTATTCGAGGCCGTATCGCTCAGGACCTTGACGGGCATGATGCGGATGAAGGCGGGCGCGGCGGGGCCGTAGGCGCGGCGGGCGATCGCGGCGATGATCCCGGCGAGGTGGGTGCCGTGGTGGTACTCCTTCAGCCTGTCTGGCGGAGGGGCGACCACGTTGTTGCCATCCGAGACGTTCCAGCCGTTCACATCATCCACGCAGCCGTTCCCGTCGTCGTCCCTCCCGTTGCCGGCCACCTCCCCGGGGTTGGTCCAGACGAAGGGCGCGATATCCCGGTGGGTTATCCGAACGCCGTCGTCCACGACCGCGATGACCAAGGGCTTCGTGCATTCGGAGGGCGGGGTGAGGTTGACGGGCGCGTGGATCAGGTCAAGATACTTCGTGCCGCCGCCAAGCGGGGGCGGCTGTTGGGCGACAGCCGTGCATGCAAGAAGGCAAACCGCAAACACGGCCGCGAAACGCCCGGCTTCTCTTGGCTCTTCCATCTGTCACGGATCCTTTCCGGCGGCAAAAAGGGAGCCGGCGGTCAGACGGCTCCCTCTGAAATCGCAATGATGGTTCAATCTACCTCGTGACCGTTTCCGACCCGCCGCTCTGCCCGATGACGTACGTTGACAGGCCGGTGCCGCTCCCCCAGTGCATCGGAACCCTTCCCTGCAAGTTGGGCAGGCCGAAAGTGCTGCTTCCGTTGCCGCCGTAGGTGGTGCCCAGAATGGAATAGAGCGCTTGGTACTGCTGAATGGCAAGCAGTTGCCCGTTGCAGAACGCCCAGTCCAGCGGCGCGAAGTTCCCCGCGAACATGTCGATCTCTCCAATGGTAGGATTTGAAAGGTCGCTGCGCGTGGGGTACATTCCGTTAAGGGCGATGACGAAGCTGACGCAGAGGTACGGCTGCCGGTTGTCGAGCGTGAAGTGCTGGACCGCCGGCTGTCTCGAAACCCAATTATTTCCGTCCCACGTCATCAGGTCGTTCGGATTGGTCCCAGCGTTGAGCCCTATCGTGTTGGCGGAGTTGTCAACGTTCACCGGGGCGCTGCCGGTGTAGACTTTCCCTCCACTCGGCGTGGCCGGGCCCCAGTTACTGCCGTTGAACTGCATGACCTGCCCCGAAGTGGGTGCCGTGGAGGCAATGGGCACGCCCCTGATGTTGACCACGGAGGTCGCTCCCTGCGTTCCGGTGACGTCGCCGGCGAGCGCGCCACTGAAATTGGCGGCGCGGTCGGAATAGGCCGTGGAGGTGATGATCTGCCTCGGGGCCAGTACCTCGGGCGTCGTGGCGGGATTGATAGTGATTTCAAGATAACGTGTGCTGGTCGCGCCGGAGAAAACAGAAGCCGAAATCGGCACGCTGCTGCCAAGCACCACGCTGAAAATTCCGTTGGTAACGGTGACGTTCGTCGCCCCGCTCGCCGGTTCTTGCCAGAGCTGCGTTCCACCTGAACCCGAATCCCATATAGCGAACTTCATCGGGACGGTCCCGTTGACCGGCGTCTGGGAGGGCGAATTGTCAGTGAGCCTTCCCTGAAAATTAATTGTCGAAGGCGGCACCTGTGCCATCAAGGCGGAGGCCATGACTACAAACACAACAACCAGCGGCACCACGTTCCTGCAAGGCTTGCTCATGTGGCTCTCCCTCCTTCCGATCTGCCCGTTCGCGAGGCAAACAGGCCGCCACTCCCAACCCGGGGCCTGCCAGAGGGAATTCTAACACGGCTTCATGGCCTTGAGACACGTGGGAGGCCCTGGAACTTTTTCGCTTTCTGTGGTATGAAGGAAATGATCCGCCCGCGGAGGGGCGAGGGGAGGTTGAGAATGACAACGGCGGTTTCATTCAAAGTGGCGGCGCTGGCGGCTCTTTGCATGTGCGCGCTTGGTCTCTCGGCGTTCGCGCAAGCCTCTCCGGTCTCCTCTTCGACGCACTACGTTCTTCAGCAGTCCACGATGAATTGCGGCGGGACCACGAGCGTTTCGCCCTCCACCACCAACTACAGTGCCTCCGATTCGCTCGGACAGGAATCGGTCATCGGCTGTTCCTCCTCTTTCGACTACGTTCTTCAGTCGGGCTTCTGGTGCTTCGTCGGCCAGGGGCTTGTGCCGGTGGTCTTGACGGTGACCAAGAACGCCGGGAATCCGGCTTACCCCGACCTGAACTGGACTGGCAACAATCCCTATTACTACATCTACCGCTCCACCGACGCCTCGGCCATCTTCTCAGGCCTGCTGCTCTCCCAACCTGGACAGAACTGGACCGACGCCGCGCCGCCCGGCGCCCCTTTGATTTTCTACAACATACTTGCCACGGCTCCTGGGCCGGTCGCACCGCCTGCAACGGAGTAAGGCCTCGCATCCGCTTGTCTTTCATTTGGCTGCGCGCGGTGCCGCTCTGCCGGGGGCCGGTGACTGGCCGGTTTGAATCTTGAAAAAAGGGCGGGCAACGCCTCGAGCAAACCAAGCACTCCAGGCGGTTATCGCGGGCAGGGGGTAACGCGCGCGCCGTCTTGAGCGGCTACCTGGCCAATTCGAGGATTCGCCTAGCGATGGACTCCGGGGTTCCGGCGGCGGTGTTTATGATGACGGCCCGCGCGCCCTGAAAGAGGCGCTCGTATTGGGAACGGAGAATATCCTGCCTGGAGCCGTCCAGGATCGGCAGATGCGGGTTCAGGAAGGGAAGCGCCGGACCGCCTCCTCCTGGGAATGTTCCTTCCGAAAGGCGGCGGGCGGCCTCTCTCGCCGGAAGCTCGCTGGCGGCCGGGGCGACCGGGTCCTTGATGAGGAAGACGGAAACGGACGGCCTCGTACGGCGGACGTGCCTCTTTGCCGCGCCCAGCCAATAGGGGTCGAGCATCATGCGGCCGTTGGTCGAGGCCATCGCGCAGGCGGCCGCCCCCCGGTCCAAGGGGCAGATATCGCTGTTCTTGCAGTATTCAACCGTGCATTCGTCGCGCCGGGTGACGATGTTTTCGAGCTTGCATCGTTCCAAGAGCTTTTCGGTTTCAGGCAGATGCTTGGCCCACTTCGCCTTCAGGTAGAGCTTGCGCTCGGGAAAGTCGGCGGCCACTCCGGAAGCTCCCATCCGGACAAGAGTCATGTCCGAAGCGCAAAGTTTTACGCCCTCCTGCTCAAGGGCGGCGGCAAGAACAGCGGTCCTGCCTGAACCGGGGAGTCCCCATACAAGCGCGCCGGAACCATCCCGGTCCAAAGCGGCGCAGTGGGCCATGAGCGCCCCGCCTGTTCGCGCCGAGGATTCGCCGGCAAGCACCAGAGCCAGGGAACGCACCTGCCCGTAGAAAGCGGTATTAAATGCAAAACCGGTGGCCGTGTCGAGGCTGAGGAAGGAGGATGCCTCCCTGCCCGGAATATCCTTTACGGCGTAAACAACGGCGTGCGGCTCAAGGTCGCTTTCAAGGGGGGCGGGATAGAAATTGTCCTGGAAGAAATCGGCCAGGTGAGGAGAATTGGTTCGCAGTTGGACGACGGCGCCGGCAATAGCGGCGTTCCACTCGAAGTAGCTGTCGGGAGAGAGGCGCGCTTCGGCCTCGGCCAACAACTCGTTTCTGCCGTCAATACCTGGGGCGGTTCTCGTTTCCGAATACTTCTGAACCTTGGTGACGACGTTGTTGAGTGCGTGGGGCTTGAGCCGCTTCGGCGTTTCGAGCCTGGAAAGCGCCCTCTCCATGCGCCGCATTCCCTCTTCAAGCCTCTCCATCGAGGCCGCGAAAGAGAGGCGAAGGTGGTCTGGGGCTGCGAAAGCGTCGCCGGGGATGACCGCCACGTGCGCCTCTTTAAGGAGGTAGTAGGCGAGCCCGTAAGAGTTGCGCAAGGGCGCGCCGCCGAACTCCTTGTCCAAATAGGCGCCCACGTTGGGAAACGCGTAGAAGGCGCCCTGCGGGGAAAAGCACGAGACGTTGGGTAGCGCGCGCAGTTTGTAAATGACGAAATTCCTGCGCCTCTCGAACTCCTGGCGCATTCTCTCCACGTCCATCGCGCAGTCACGAAGCGCCGTCACGGCGGCCTTCTGGACGAATGAGACGGCGTTCGACGTGTTGTGCGACTGAATTTTCGAGCAGGCGGCGATGATCTCTTTGGGGCCGGCGGCGTAGCCGAGCCTCCAGCCGGTCATTGAGAAGGCCTTCGAGAAACCGTTGATGACGACCGTCAGCTTCTTTATCTTCGGGTTCAACGACGCGATCGAGGTGAAAGGGATGCCGTCGTATAAAAGCTTTTCGTAGATCTCGTCGGAGAGAACCCATATCTGCTCCCGGACGCAGACCTCGGCCAGCGCCTCCAGCTCGTCCTTCGAATAGACCGCGCCGGTGGGATTGCAGGGGTAGTTGAGAATAAGCGCCTTGGTGTTAGGCGTTATAGCCGCCGCTAGGTCCTTCGGTTGGAGCTTGAAGCCTTCCTCCTCGCGCGTCTGGACGAAGACGGGGTTGGCGCCGGCGAGCCTCACCTGGTCGGGGTAGGAGACCCAGCACGGCGTAGGAATCAAGACGTCGTCGCCCGCGCCGTAGACGGCCATCGCCACGTTGAAGAGGTTCGTCTTCGCGCCCGGCGAGACTATGATCTCGTCGAGAGAATAATCGAGCCCGTTGTCGCGCTGGAGCTTTTCCTTGATCGCCTGTTTCAGGTCCGGTATTCCGTCGTTGGCGGTGTACTTGGTGAAGTTGGCGTCGAGCGCCGCCTTGCAGGCGCGCTTGACCGCTTCGGGAGTCGGAAAATCTGGCTCGCCCACCGTAAGGTCAACCAGGTCAATGCCCTGCGATCTCATTTGAAGAGCGCGAGCGCCGATGCGGAGCGTAGGCGAAAGCGTGATCCTGTTGACCCTGTCAGCGAGCATGAGGCCCCTCGAATTAGAAAATCACCACCAAGCCGCCAAGGCGCCGAGATGGAGAGACTACTTTTCCTCCTTGCCCTGCGCGGGCTTGGCCCGCTTGAGCAGATCCTCGAGCTTGATGCCGGTGAGGTTTTCCACTATGGGGGGAAGCTGGGCGAGAACGGAGGCCACTTGACCGGTGATTTTGGGGGCGCCGTTGTTTTCCCCCACCATGACGATCTTCTCGACCTTCGATAGCGGCTCGGTGACGGCGCGGGCAAGCTCCGGCAGTTTCTCTATCACCATCTGGGCCATCGCCGCGTCGTTGTACTCCTTCCACGACCTGGCTTTCTCCTCCATGGCGAAAGCTTCGGCGGAGCCCTCGGCCTTCATCGCCTCTGCCCTGGCGGCGCCTTCGAGCCTGATCCCGGCGGCGCGGCCCTTTGCTTCGAGCTCCTTCTGGTAAGCGGACGCCTCCGCCTCAAGCTGTGCCTGATACTTCATGGCCTCGGCCGGGCGCTTCACCGTGGCTTCGAGCTCCTTCTCGCGGCGCTCGATCTCTTTCCCTTCGACCTTGGCGGCAAGCTCCTTCTCGGCGAGCTTCACGGCGTATTCCTGCTTCTTCAGGCTCTCGGAAAGCTTGGCCCGCTCCAGGTCGTAAGCGATGTCCGCTTGGGCCCGCTTGACGTTGACCGAAGATTGGAACTCGGCGCGCTGGACCTCGAAGTCGCGGGTCGCTTTCGCAAGCTCGGCCTCGGCCGCAAGCCGGGCCACGTCGCCTTCCTTGCGGTACTGGGCCGCCTGGATCGCCGCGTCGCGCTCGGTTTCGGCGTGGGCAAGAACGGCGTCTCGCTTCACCTCGGCGATTCTTCTGGCGCCCAGCGACTGGATGTAACCCTGGGCGTCGGAAATATCCTTGAGGGAGAATGAGAGCAGTTCGAGGCCCATCCTTTCGAAATCGGGCTGGGCGGCCGTCGTCACCCGGCGGGCGAACTCCTCCCGGTCGGAGTAAATCTCCTCAACGGCAAGCGTGCCTAGAATGGCTCTCACGTGGCCCTCGATAACTTCCTGCGCCACGTATGTGATTCCCGACGTTCCCTTGGAAAGGAAGTTTTCCACGGCCCTGTGCAGAAGGGCTTCGCCGGAGGCCGCCTTGACCTGCCCCTGCGCCTCGGCCGATATCAGGACGCCCTGCGCCGTCAGCACGTCGGGGCAGCGCAGGCTGATGGACATCACTTCGAGAGGAAGGACGTCCACGGTTTCGACGAAAGGCATGACGAAAGTGCCGCCTCCCACCTGAAGCCTGTAGCCCACCTTGCGCTTGGTTCCGTCAGGCTCCGTGACCAAGGATGTCCGGCCGGAAATTACGAGAACCTGGTTCGGGCCGACCTTCTTGTAGTTCATCGCCCAGAGGAGAACGACGGCGATGACCAGGACGGCGGCGGCTATCCATGGGATAAAGACCATTTGTCCCTCCCTCAAACGCCCCCACTGCCGGGAGCAGCACCTATTGTAGCCCCAGCCGCCCAAACGAGCAAGGCACTTGTCGTGAAATTGCGGCCGGGTGGTGAGGGGGCGGACAAGCGCGGCGGCGGGAGCGCAAGCCGCAAAGGCCGGTGACCGCTTGTTTCCTGCATTTCCGGGCGGCCGTTTGCAACGAGCCGCTTTCGCCTCTTGTCCCCATCGGTGAAATGGCCCATCGGGGCTCCCCGCCGGTTGACCGTGAAGGCTAATCTAAGATAAAATAAGCGCTTCTTTGCGAAGAATGCCGACAACCGGCAGCCGCAATCGTTACGTCAGGAGGAAAATCAACATGAACCCCCAGAACGTCCTAATCATGGGCGCAGCAGGCCGGGATTTCCACAATTTCAACCTCTTCTTCAGGGGAAACGAGGCCTACAAGGTCGTGGCCTTCACCGCCACGCAGATTCCCGATATCGCGGGCCGCAAGTACCCCGCCGCCTTGGCCGGCAAGGGCTACCCGAAAGGCATCCCAATCTACGACGAGAAGGACCTGGTCTCCATCATCAAGAAAGAGAAGGTTGACCTCGTCGTCTTCGCCTATTCCGACCAGTCCCACGAAAACGTCATGCACAAGGCCTCCATCGCGATGGCGGCAGGGGCCGACTTCATGATGATGGGAACCGACCACACGATGGTGAAGTCGTCCAAGCCCGTCATTTCCGTCTGCGCCGTCCGCACGGGCTGCGGCAAGAGCCAGACGACCCGCAGGGTGGCCGACATCCTTCAGAAGGCGGGCAAGAAGGTCGTCGCGGTGCGCCACCCGATGCCGTACGGCGACCTGGAAAAGCAGAAGGTCCAGCGCTTCGCGACGCTTGCCGACCTCGACAAGCACAATTGCACGATCGAGGAGCGCGAGGAGTACGAGCCGCACATCGTCCGTGGCGTCATCATCTACGCCGGCGTGGACTACGAAGCCATTCTTCGCCAGGCCGAGAAGGGGGCCGACATCGTTCTCTGGGACGGCGGCAACAACGACATGCCGTTCTACAAGTCGGACCTCGAGATCGTCGTGGTTGACCCGCACCGCGCCGGCCACGAGGTTTCCTATTACCCCGGCGAGACCAACACCCGCAGGGCCGACGTCATCGTCATCAACAAGATGGACACCGCGGACGCCGACGCCATCGAGGAGGTCCGCTACAACGTGGCTCAGGTCAACCCCAAGGCGATCGTCGTTGACGCGGCCTCTCCGCTGACCGTCGCCAACGCCGAGAAGATCCGTGGCAAGAAGGTGCTCGTCGTCGAGGACGGCCCGACCCTCACCCACGGCGAAATGCAGTACGGCGCGGGCGTGATGGCCGCGCGCAAGTACGGCGCCGCTGAGCTGGTTGACCCGAGGCCCTACGCCGTCGCTTCGATCCGCGAGACTTATGAAAAGTATCCCGACATCGGCATTTTGCTTCCGGCCATGGGCTACGGCAAGCAGCAGATGAAGGACCTCGAAAAGACGATCAACGCGTCGAAGTGCGACCTCGTCATCATCGCCACTCCTATTGACCTCGGGCGGATCATCAAGATCAACAAGCCGTCCGTCAGGGTCGGCTACGACCTTCAGGAGATCGGCGAGCCGACGCTCGAAACCGTGCTTCGCGCGAAGAAATTCATCCGGTAGAGAGCCATGCGCCGCGGACTGGTGGCCTTTGGCGGCAACGCGCTGATAAAGGCCAACGAAAAAGGGACGATTCACGAACAGATAGCCAACGCGGCCGAAGCCGCGCGGGCGCTCGTGCCCATGCTCGGCTCCTACAGCCACATGATGCTCGTCCACGGCAACGGCCCGCAGGTCGGGCAGAACCTCATAAGGGTGGAGGAGGCGGTGACGAAGGTCCCGCCCCTCCCCCTGGACGTCTGCGTGGCCGAGACCCAGGGCTCCATGGGCTACATCATCGAAAAGGCGTTCAGCAACGAGTTGCAGCTTCAAGGAGACGGCCGCGACCTTCTTTCGGTGCTTACGCAGGTCGAGGTTGACGCGGAGGACCCGGCCTTCCGGAATCCGACGAAGCCCATAGGGCCGTTTTACACGGCCTACCGCGCCAAGCACCTCATGGAAGTCGAGCGGTGGGCGATGGTCGAGGACAGCGGCCGGGGTTACAGAAAAGTGGTGGCGTCTCCGAAGCCGAAAAGGATCCCCGGCGTCGGCGCGCTCAAGGCGCTCTATGACACGGGCGCCATCATCACCGCCGGCGGCGGGGGAGGCATTCCTGTCGTCCGCCAGCTCGATGGCACGCACAAGGGCGTGGAGGCCGTCATAGACAAGGACAGGACCTCGGTCCTGCTGGCCTGCGAACTGGAAGTTGACGACCTGATCTTTCTCACGTCCGTCCCATGCATCTACGTAAATTTCGGCAAGCCGGGGCAGAAGGCGCTGGGGGTGGTCAGCCTGGATGAAATCCTCGAATACCAAAAGCAGGGGCAGTTTCCTCCGGGCTCGATGGGGCCCAAAGTCGAAGCGGCGGTTCAGTTTCTGGTGCGCAGGGGGGGCTCGGTCGTTCTCACCGACGCGGCCAACCTCAAGGATGCCGTCCTCGGGAAGGCCGGCACGCGCATCGTCCACGAAAAAAAGAGAACGGAAGACCAAGGGAGCATGGCATGTACGGTAAAGATCTCATCTCGATCGCGGACTTAAGCCCGGAAAACGTTCAGGGCATCTTCGACCTGGCCTTGAAGCTCAAATCCAATCCGGAGGACTACGAGGACACCCTCCAGGGATTGACGATGGCGATGATTTTCGAGAAGCCATCCCTGAGGACGAGGGTCAGCTTCGAAGCGGGCATGACCCAGCTCGGCGGCCACGCCATATACCTCGGGCCAAACGACATCTCATTGGGCAAGCGCGAGAGCGTCCCGGACATAGCGAGGACGCTCGACCGCATGGTTGACATCATAATGGCCAGGACCTTCTCCCACCAGAGCATCCTCGCTCTGGCGGAGTACGCGGAGGCGCCCGTCATCAACGCCTTAAGCGACCTTCTGCACCCCTGCCAGGCGCTGGCCGACTACCTCACCATCATGGAGAAGAAAGAGGAGCTTCGCGGGCTCAAGCTCGCCTTCATCGGCGACGGCAACAACGTCGCCCATTCCCTGATGAACTGCGGCGCGAAGACCGGCGTCAGCGTGACGGTCGTCTGCCCCAAGGGCTACGAGCCCAACGCCGAGATAGTCAAGGCGGCGCAGGAGGCTGGCAAGGCTCTTGGCGCCAAGATGACCGTCACCAGCGACATCAACGAGGGCGTCAGCGGCGCGGACGTGGTCTACACCGACGTCTGGGCCTCCATGGGCCAGGAGAAAGAGGCGGAGGAGCGGAAGAAGATATTCGCCCCTTACCAGGTGAACGCCTCCTTGATGGCCAAAGCCAAGGAGGACGCCATCTTCATGCACTGCCTCCCCGCCCACAGGGACGAGGAAGTGACCGACGAAGTGATAGAGTCCGAGCAATCCGTCGTTTTCGACGAGGCCGAAAATAGGCTGCACGCTCAGAAGGCGGCCATACTCAGGCTGATGTTCTCCGAAGGCGATCTGGACTAGCACGGCAGGCTGGCGAAGAAATCGGCCGGGCATGGCGCCTGAGGCGCCGCCCGGCTTCTTTTTCCCCGCTTGGCACGACTCTTGACTCCTTGGCGTGGCGGTGTGGTTGATTCGTGGTCCAAAATGGCCCATGATAAGACCCTTGGCAAAGGAGCGGAACATGGAGATCAGCAAGGAGAGAAGGAAGGCGATTGACGCGGCCGTCGCCCAGATAGAGCGGCAGTTCGGCAAGGGCTCGATAATGAGCCTCGGGGAGAAGGGCCCCAAGGTCAAGGTTCCGGTCATACCCACGGGCAGCCTCGCGCTCGACTACGCGCTCGGCATCGGTGGCCTGCCCAGGGGCAGGGTGATCGAGATATACGGGCCGGAATCATCGGGCAAAACCACGCTCGCCCTCCAGTCAATAGCGGAAATTCACAGGCAGGGCGGGATCGCGGCCTTCGTTGACGCGGAGCACGCGATGGACCCGGACTACGCCGCGAAGCTCGGCGTCAACGTCGAGAACCTCCTCATCAGCCAGCCCGACACGGGCGAACAGGCGCTCGAAATCGCCGAGACGCTCACGCGCTCCGGCGCGGTTGACCTCGTAGTCATTGACTCCGTCGCCGCGCTGGTTCCGAAGGCCGAGCTTGAAGGCGAAATGGGCGACAGCTTCATGGGGTTGCAGGCGCGCTTGATGTCGCAGGCTCTCAGAAAGCTTACCGGCATCGTCAGCAAGAGCAACACGACGATCATATTCATCAACCAGATCCGCGAAAAGATCGGCGTGATGTTCGGCAACCCCGAGACGACGACGGGCGGCAGGGCGCTCAAGTTCTACGCCTCGATCCGGCTCGACATCAGAAGGATAGCAAACCTCCAGGCTTCCAACAACGACGTGATAGGAAGCAGGGTAAAGGTCAAGGTGGCCAAGAACAAGATGGCCGCCCCCTTCAAGGTGGCGGAGTTCGACATCCTTTACGGAGAGGGGATTTCAAAGGCGGGCGACATCCTCGACCTGGGCGTCGAGCATAAAATAGTAGAAAAGTCGGGCACCTGGTACGCCTATTCCGACCAGAGGCTCGGCCAGGGCAAGGAAAACGCCCGCCAATTCCTGAAAGAGAACGCCAAGCTGATGGAAGAAATCGAGACCAAGCTGCGTTCCAAGCTTGGGTTCAATGGGGCCGAAGCCCAGGCCGAGTAGCCGCGGCTTCGCCACTGCATCGCGCCAGGAAGGGGGGCGGAATGGCCCCCTCTTTCAGCAAAGGGACGTTTCATGAAGAACCAAACAAGCCAGGAGCTGCTCGCCCGGGCGGTGAACCGGATTCCGGGAGGGGTCAACTCCCCGGTTCGCGCCTTCAAGCCGGTGGGTGGCTCGCCACCCTTCATAAAGAGGGCAAAGGGGGCCCGCCTCTGGGACGAGGACGGCAACAGCTTCATTGATTACGTCGGTTCCTGGGGGCCGATGATTCTAGGCCACGGCTGCCCGGAAGTGAACGAGGCGATCGAAAAGGCTTTGAGAAACGGCACGTCGTTCGGCGCCCCGACGCGCCTCGAAGTCGAGATGGCGGAGTTTCTTTGCGACAGGCTTCCCCACATCGAGATGGTCAGGATGGTCAACTCCGGCACCGAAGCGACGATGTCGGCGATCCGCCTCGCCAGGGGGGCCACGGGCAGGGACAAGATCGTGAAGGTCTCGTGCTGTTACCACGGCCACGGCGATTCGCTGCTTGTCGAGGCTGGAAGCGGGGCGCTTACCTTCGGAACTCCCTCGAGCCCGGGAGTGCCAAAGTCTCTCGCCGCCGACACGCTGGTCATTCCGTACAACGACCCGGCGGCGCTGGAAAGAGTCCTCGAAGCCAACGCCGGAAAGGTGGCTTGCTTCATCCTGGAGCCGCTCCCCGGGAACGTAGGCACGCTGCTTCCCAAGCCCGGCTATCTTGAAAAGGCCAGGGCGCTATGCGCCAAACACGGCGCGCTGCTCATTTTCGACGAGGTTATGAGCGGCTTCCGCGTGGCCTTCGGGGGGATGGTTGAGATTTCAAAGGTCGTGCCCGACCTCGTGACCTACGGCAAGATAATCGGGGGCGGGCTTCCAGTGGGAGCCTACGGCGGAAGGCGCGATCTGATGCGGCAGGTTTCGCCCTCGGGGCCCGTTTACCAGGCCGGGACGCTATCGGGCAACCCGCTCGCGATGGCGGCGGGCCTGGCCCAACTGAAGATACTCGACCGCGATCGAAGTACAATATACCCGCGGCTTGACGCCCTGGCCAAGAAGCTCGGGGACGGAGTCAAGAGCGCTGCGTCGGCCTTGGGAGCCGAGATCACTCTGAATAGCCAGGGCTCGATGTTCACCGTGTTTTTCGCGAAGGGGCCGATCGAGGACGACGCCTCGGCCAGAAGGTGCGACACGGCCCGCTTCGCGGCTTTCTTCAGGGAGATGCTGGAAAGGGGGATTTACCTCGCCCCGAGCCAGTTTGAAACCGGCTTTATTTCTTACGCCCACGGCGACGGCGACGTGGAAGAGACCGTTGATGCGGCAAAGGCGGCGCTGGGAAAATCCGTCGGCGCCGCCCGTTAGGCTTGGCGGATTGGAGCCGCGCGGCGACGCCGCGGCAGGGGAGAAATGGTGACGCAATCGAATCTGGGTACATTGAAGATCGGCGGTTTTGAAGCGGCGCTGCCCATCATACAGGGCGGAATGGGCGTTGGGATATCGCTCTCTTCCCTCGCCTCGGCGGTGGCCGAGGAGGGCGGCATAGGCACCATCGCGGCCGTCGGCATAGGCATGTTCGAGCCGGACATCTACACCAATTTCATCGAGGCCAACGTCAGGGCGCTGAAGAACGAGATACGCAAGGCGCGTGAAAAGACCAAGGGACTGCTCGCGGTCAACATCATGGTGGCGATGACCAACTACGCCGAGATGGTCAAAGCCGCCATCGAGGAGAAAATTGACTTCATAATTTCCGGCGCCGGCCTGCCCCTGGACATGCCGAAGCACCTCACCAAAGGCTGCCAGACCAAGCTCATCCCCATCGTCTCTTCAGCCAGGGCCGCCGCGATCATCTGCAAGCGCTGGCTAGACAAGTACGACTACGCTCCTGACGCGATCGTGGTCGAGGGCCCTCTCGCTGGCGGCCACCTCGGATTCAAGCTCGAAGAGATCAGCGATCCGGCGCACGCCCTAGAGAAATTGATTCCCGAAGTCGCGGAAACGGCGAAGAAATTCGAAGCTCGGGCGGGCAAGGCGATCCCTGTGATCGCGGCAGGCGGAGTTTACACCGGCGCGGACATTCTGAAGTTCCAGAAGCTTGGGGCTTCGGGAGTTCAGATGGCGACCCGCTTCGTGACGACGCGGGAATGCGACGCCTCGGACGTTTTCAAGCAAAGCTACATCGGCGCCAGCGAAGGGGATCTCACGATAATAAAGAGCCCCGTCGGGCTTCCTGGGAGGGCGATTCGGAACTCATTCATAGAGGCGGTCGAGGACGGAAAGAAAGCCCCGTTCAAATGTCCCTACCATTGCATCATCACCTGCGATTACCAGAAGGCGCCCTACTGCATCGCGCTGGCCCTGGTGAACGCCCAACGCGGGAACCTGAGCAGCGGCTTCGCCTTCGCCGGCTCCAACGCCTATCGCGCGAAGGAGATAATTTCGGTCAGGCAGACCGTTGACGCCATCAAGCAGGAGTACGCCGAGGCGGCCGGCTGACGGCTCGGCCCCGGGTCCACCAGGGCGGAGGGCGTGAGCGCGCTCGCCGAATGAAGCGCAAAAGAAGGCCCGGCCAGGAAAAAGGCCGGGCCTTTTCTTGAGGCGGCTACGCCATGTTGCTTCTTTTTTCCCTTGGCTTTCTCAAGGAAAGCCGCACCTCGTCACCGTTCGGAAGTGTCAGCTTGCCGCGAAGGGTCTCCTCTCCTCCCTTCGTCGTCCCGGCCCATAGCGCGCCCCGCTTGTCCCAAGCCGTGCCCTTCCTGCCGGTGGACTTGTCCTCCCAGTGGCGCTCGATCACCATGCCCGAGTCGTCGGTGAAAAAAATCTCCCACGCCGGCCTGGCTCCCTGTTGACCGCCCTCTGCTTCCTGGTTTCTTGCCTGCTTGTACATCTCTGCTCCTCCTTCCCCGCGTGACCGGCCCACGGGCGGGCCCGCCTGCCGGCCAGCAGGCGATCCAAAGTGGCCGGGCTAGCAAGCTGCCAAGAGGTCCCTCGCGGGCCTCGCCATCGGACAGGCCGCTAACTGTTTAAGAGCCCCTCTCTCGAAAAGCTGAAGTAGCCGTTGCCCCCGACGATCAGGTGGTCCACCACTCTCACGTCGAGGTGCCTCAGGAGCGCCCTCAAGTCCTCGGTCAGCCTCAAGTCATCGGGGCTGGGGCTCACGTGGCCGCTCGGGTGGTTGTGGGCGAGAATCACCGCCGCGGCATTATGTTTCAAGGACTCCTTCACGACCTCCCTTGGATGGACGTTCGAGGCCGAAATGGTCCCCCTGAAAAGCTCCCGGTAGGCGATCACGCCATGCTTTTGATTGAGAAAGATGACCGCGAAAACTTCGTGGGGAAGATCCCGCAGCCTCGGCTTGAGAAACTTGTAAGCTTCCTCGGCGCCCGAGAGAGTCTCAGCCGTGGCCACCTCCTCGTCCACGAACCTTTTCGCCAGTTCGATCGCGGCGCAGACCTGCGCGGCTCTGACATTCCCCATGGTGGCCAGCCGTGATACTTCTCCGGGCGCCAGCGAGGCGAGCCCTCGAAGCGACCCGGCCTCCTTCAGAACCTCCCTGGCCAGGTCGAGCGCGGTCTTCCCCTTGGTTCCCGTCCTCAAAAGGATGGCTACCAGCTCCGTGGTGCTGAGCGCCGCCGCGCCCCTGCTCAGGCATCTCTCCCTGGGCCTTTCTTCTTGAGGCCATTCCTTGATGGACAGAGCAACGACGTTATCCATGCGTCACCTCCTCAATAGAAGCGCGCAAGCGCCTTGCCAGCCCATATTGAAGAACTCTGGAGAGAAAAAATCCGCTATGGCAGGGTTATCTTCCTTCATATCAGCAAGTTAGTGGGTTTACCCCGGCCATTTTCAGACGGCTCTTTGCGTCAATCTGGCGCTACTTCGTAATTCATTGAAAACAATGAAGATAATCCCGGAGGAATCATCCGGCTGCAACAGGCCATTTTTCGCAGCGAGCAGAGGGGCGCCGTAACTCGCTGAAATAACAGGGCGTTATCGTTTTGGCAAGACATGGCATGGCCGCTGCTCTCAAAAGGGCGTCCCGCAAAAAGAGCGGGAGAGCAGACGAAGGGAGGCAATCGGACGGCGAAGAGGAGAGGAAGGCGAAAAAGAAAAGAGACTAGAGAATAACCGGTTTGAAACCAACGGCAACGCAAAATGCGGGAAAGCCCGCGAAAGGAGTAGAAGATGAAGACGTTCAGGACGATGGCGATGGTAGCGGCAGTAGCGGCGGTCGTGGGACTCATGGTGGGCGCTCTTCCGGCGCAAGCCCGGCAGCCCAAGGAGCCCAAGGTCAAGGTCACCGGCGACAACGTGGTGAAGAGCCCTCTCCAGAAAGCCCAGCACGCCCCGCGCGGCGCCAAGAAAACGCCGGAAGCGAAGGTCAACATAAACAGCGCGACGGCGTCGCAGTTCCAGACGCTCCCCAGGATCGGCGCGAAGGTCGCCCAGCGGATCGTGGACTACCGCGATGCGCACAAGGGATTCAAGAGCGTTGACGAGCTTCGTAACGTGAAGGGCATCGGCCCAAAAATCTTTGAAGGCCTCAAGCCCTATCTCACTTTGTAGCCTCTTCACCGCCTTGGCGGCGGGCCCTGCATGGGGCACGAACCATTCCGTACGGCCCAGGCCGGCGGAATGCCGCGGGGCCCGCCGCCAGCCCCACCTGCCAGAGCCAGGTCCGAATGGAGGGAAAAGATGAGCCAGCATTCAGAAAAGAACGGCGAAAACACGGCACAGCGCGGGTACACGATGCTAGAAATGATGGTTGTAGTAACCATCATCGGCATTATGGCCTGCTTGGCAGCCGGGGCTTTTCAAAGGATACGGGAGCAGAGCGCGTCGGAAAGCCTTCTCACCGTTCTGGAAAGCCTGCTGGGCGAGGCGCGCACAACGGCCGTTCAGTCGCTTTCAAACGTGGGCATACGCTTTTTTGAAAGAGGGGGAAAGGTTTACGCGCGCCTCTACAAAGATGGCGACGGGGACGGAGTCTGCTCGGAAGACGTCGCTCGCGGCACCGACCGGCCGTTGGGGCAGGAGGTGGCTCTGTGCGAGGACCAGTCCCGAGTCGCTATTCCGGAGGGAGCTACCAGCGATCCGGCGGGCAAGCCCCTGGCTGGTGAAGGCCCCGTCAGGTTCGGGCGCGGCGAGACGCTGACCTTCAGCCCGACGGCGACCGCCACCCCGGGCTCTCTCTATATATCGGAGGGCGATGGAAGAAGCGGTTGGGCCGTGAGAGTGGCTGGAATTGACGGCAGAATCCGCCTTTGGCGATTCAAGCACGGGACGTGGAACCTAGTCCAGCCAATGTAGCTTCGGCGAGGGCCGATTCGGCCCCGCCGCGGTGTTGTTGTTGGCAGGCTATCTTCTTCGGCGCGCGTTGACGGGGGACAGGGCGTTCTGGTGGTGGCGAATGGCGAGGGCGCCCGAGGAATCCGGCTCGATGGCGATAACGTCAAGCCGCAGCTTCGAAAGAGAGATGTTCCGCGAGCGGCAGTAGGAGTAGGCGGCCCTCATCAGGCGGCGAGTCTTGAGAGGCGTGACCGCTTCCTCGGGAGAACCGAAGGCGCGGTTGGAACGCGACTTCACCTCGACGGCGTGGACGAGCCCGTCCTTCTCAGCAATGATGTCCGCCTCGCCGCCTCGCGCCCCGAAGTTCACCGCGAGGATCTTGTATCCGGCTTTCTCAAGGTAGCGCGCCGCAGCCTTCTCTCCCTCTCGGCCGAACCGCTTGGGCGAGCGGCGCGGCAGGGCGAGCTTGAAAAAAGAGGCGATGCGCTCCAGAAGCGGCGGGCGGCGGAAGGCGCTCAGCGCGTTCCCCACTTTCGGTACGGCCCCTGAGGCCCGCCTGGCGCACGGGGGTTGCCCTGCCTCATCTCCTGGCCGGCGCGCCCCATCAGCTCCCGCCTCAGAAGCAACCACTGGGCCTGCTGCCTCGGCGTCATGATTTCAAGGAGGCGGTCCTCCTGTTCCATGAGGCGCTTCTCCTGGCCGGCCATCTCCTTGCGGATCGAGGAGACCTCTTCCTTGAAAGCCGCGTCCGTCGTCGCCGGATTGTCGAGCATGGCCTGGAGCTGGCTCATGTACTGGCGCATCACTCTGTTGTGGGCCGGCCTGATTTCGTCCATGGCGCTCATCACGTCCAGGACTTTGAGCGTTTGCGCGTCCGTGAGGCCCAGCTTCTCGCGCATCTTGTGGACGATATAAATTCTAATCGTCTCGCGGCGCGAGGCGGCCTCCGTCGTCTGCTCGTCTTCCTGTAGCGCCGGCGGCGGTCCGGCCGGCGGCGGCGGTTCCTGGGCCGCAACGAGCCTCAAGAAGGCCATGGCGAAAATAGCGGCAACAAATGTCCGGTTCATGAGACCCTCCCTTACTTGGTTTCCCAGAAGCTGGTGGTGTCAGAGGTGGTGACCGATGAAAAGCGGTCGGCCACCGGATAGGCCGATTGGAGAAGCGACAGTGTCGAGTCGTCCGAGGATGGTGCCCACGGGACCTCCAATAGCGCCACCTCCGTGGATGGAGCCGCGGCCCGCTCGCCCCCAGGCATTCTGCCTAGCGACCAACCTCCCAAGAGGCCGGCAAGAAGCATGGCGGCCGCCAAGGCGCCCCAGGCCCCCCGCTTTTGCCGCTGGACCTGCCAGGTCTCAATGGCGATACGCGCGCCTTGGCCCGTTGGCTCGGCGGGGGGCCTCACCCTAATTAGAGCGGCTTCGGTTCCGCGCAGGGCGTCAAGCTCCTCCCGGCATGAAGTACAGGCTTCGACGTGGTTTTTGGCATCGAGCGGAACGGGACCGCCGGTGAGCAGCCGTTTCAATGCCTCTTCATGGTCCATTTTCAGCCTCCATCGCCCGGCGAAGGTTTCTGAGAGCGAAAAAGTAGTGCGCCTTCGCCGTTCCTTCGGCGAGCCCCATGACGCGGGCTATTTCGTTGAATGGCAACTCCTCCCACGCCCGGAGGATGACGACCGAGCGCTGCTGTGGCGGCAGGCGTCCAAGCGCCTGCCTTACTTTGCGCCGCTCCTCCTCGAGCGCGAGCGCTTCGAGGGCGCTCTGGCGTCCGTCCTCCCTGGCGAACGGCTCCTGTGAGCCGTACTCCTCGTGCCTCGTCGGCGCGGCGGAGATATGGTTCAGGGCCAGGTTGTGGGCGATCTGGAAGAGGTAGGTCTTGAGCGAAGCCTCCCCCCTGAACTCCGAGGCGTGCTCGACCAGCCTTACCAGCGCCTCTTGCGCCAGGTCTTCCGCCTGCGCCGGGTTGCGGAGCATTCCCTCCAGGTAGCGCCTGACAGGACCGAACATCTCGCCCATCAGCCGCTCGGCCGCATCCGGTTCTCCGGCTTGTATCCGTCTCAGCCATTCCCGTGGCGCCTCCGCCATCCATCGCTCCAACTCTTTGACAAGTCTACAGCGAAATTGGATTAACCGCCAGGGAACTGGCGGTGATGGCCTCAAGGCCAGGCTAGGGGCGCGAAAGACACAGAGGCGTGTGGCGTTAAGGCCACTAATCGCGCATTTCGCGTTGAAAACAAAGGCTTTTGGCTAAGGCACAATTCTTGCTGCAAACCGGCGGCGGAGGGCGAGTGTATTACCAGCGCACGCTAAAAGACGGCATCGAGTGCACGGGAGTGGGCCTTCATTCCGGCAAGGCCGTCCTCTTGCGCCTGCTTCCGGCGCCTCCTGACGCGGGAATCGTTTTCCGCAGGCTCGACAAAGATGGAGGAGAGATCCGCGCCTCGGCCTCTGAAGTAGGCCGCGTTGATTTTGCGACTACGCTGGGCAGCGGCGGCCTGACGGTTAGCACCGTCGAGCACCTTCTAGGCGCCCTCTACTGCATGGGCGTTGACAACGCCGTCATAGAACTCGACGCCCCGGAGGTTCCGATCATGGATGGCTCGGCGGCCTCCTTCGTTTACATGATCAGGGAAGCGGGGACCGTTCCCCAGAGCCGCACCAGGCCCTACCTCAGGATCGTGCGGCCGCTGCAGGCTGGCGACAGCGGGCGGTGGATAAAATTGATGCCTTCCCAGGATCTGAGGGTCACCTACACGGTGGACTACGATCACCCGCTTATTAGGCAGCAGACGGTCACGATCCCGATAACTCCCGCCACGTTCGAAGACCAGATCGCCCCAGCGCGCACCTTCGGCTTCATGCGCGACATCGAGTTTCTAAGGGTGAAGGGGCTAACCCTTGGCGGGTCCAAAGAGAACGCCGTGGTGCTGGACGAGAACAAGGTGCTCAACGACCATCTGCGCTTCGCGAACGAATTCGTGCGCCACAAGATACTCGACGTGCTGGGGGACCTCTCGCTCTGCGGTTTCGCCCTCAAGGCGCACGTCATCGTTCACAAGGGCGGCCACGGGCTTCACACCGAAATGGCGAAGCTCATCCGCTCTTCCCTCGCGTACCACCCGATAGAATCATCCGAGGAGGCGTGGGGCGCCCCGCAGGGGAGCTTCGCGCAGCCCTTGGCGTAACCTCCTTATCCCAACTTCCTTCCTCCAACCCTCGAGGGCCTTTTGGCCCTCCTTTTTTTACATCTGTTCGACTAGTGTGAGAATTTTCGCGACGTAGCCCTCGGTTTCGGGAATCCGGGGGACCGTGTCGGCCGCCTTGACGCGCGTCAGCCCAGCGTTATAAGCGGCGAGCGCCAGGCCGAGATCCCCCTGGCAGGCCTCCAGCATCTTCTTGAGGTAACGAATCCCGGCCTTCAAGTTCTGCTCCGGGTCGAAAGGGTTTCTCACTCCCTCGTCCCTCTGGACTTGAGGCATGAGCTGCATAAGTCCCTGCGCGCCTTTCGGGGAGACCGCCCTTGCGTTGAAGTTCGACTCCACTTTGATGACCGCCGCAACGAGCTTGCAGTCCATTCCGTACCTTTGGCAGTACTTCGCTATCAGGCCCCGGTATGGGAGGCTCTGGGGAAGGGGCCGCTCGGGTTCGGGATCGTCCGGGGGAGGCACGTAGCCGTCAATGTGAGCAAGGACTCTGCTCTTTGGGCAGCCGAGGCTTCCGCCGCCCGGCAGGACCATTACCGCCTGGCCTCCTCTTTCCACGTAGGACATGACGGCCAGGGTCTTGTCACCGGCGAAGACAACCAATTCCATGGCCCGAAGCCCTGATCCAAAAAGAAAGAGCAGCGCCGCGGCCAGAGCGCCCGTCCTCATCATGACGCCAACTCGGAAAGCGAAGCGAAAAACCTGTCGTGGTGTTCCGCCGTTTCCACGGCGCGGCCCGGATCCAGGAGCATGGAGGGGAAGTCCTCCTTCTTTACTCCTTTGAAAATCAACGATATGAACGCGGGGGACAGCGCCCTGGACTTCATGAATCGCGCGGCGAGCTTGACCTGCCTGTAGCTGATTCGGGGCGTGCTGCCCGCCTGCGCGGCGAGCGGCACGCCACGAAGCTTCTTCCACGCATCCGCCAGGAACGAGGGGCTCTTCGGCTGGACCTGGTTGTACTTGACAAACAGGTCGGTGAAGCGGCGCCTCTGTTCCTGGGCGATGTACTCCATTACGGCGAGCGACGGGGAGCCAGGGTCTGAGACGAGGTAGAGCGCGGCGTAGGCCCCGCCCCTGTCCCACCGGACCGACGGATCAACTGGCTCGATGGCGCTTCCGCAAACGAGCCCGTACCTGGGGTCAATGCGCAGAAGACAAGGCTGCCCTCCGTTTTTCAGAAAGTCCCTGAGGGCGATCGCTTCATCCCGCAAACGCGGCGCCTCCGAGCCAAGGCCGGCTATGATGACGATCTCTTCGGAGACCTGGCTGATGGCGTCGGTTTCCTGCAAAAGAAAAAAGCTGATGGCTCCAGGCCCGGCCGGCGGCGGCGGAAGCTTGGCCGTCAACCGTGCCTCCTTAAGGCTCGCCGCTGTGGGCAAATATCCGGCGCGCACGTCCTTCTCGTGCTGCATCAGGCAGACGAGAAAATCGTCGAGCGGCAGGTCATCGTAACGGAGAGCCGAAGCTTCGCCCACCGGGCACGCCTCCCATGCTTAATATGCCGTGCAAACGCCTTCGTGTCAATTCAAGGGACCAGCAGGCTGTCACCGAGGTGGAGCGTCTTTCCGGGAGAAATCCTGTTCATGCGGCACAACTTGTCAATGGTCGTGTTGTACTGGATCGCCAACTGGTAAAGCGTGTCCCCTTGCCTGACGTGGTGGATCTTCCCCCCGGCGCCGATCTTGGCGCCCGGCTCCCCGCCCCGTTCTCTCAGGCCCGCGGCGGAGGCCAGAACAAGCCGCTGGCCCGGCCTGATAGCGTCGCCGGAGATGTTGTTGATCTCCCTCAAGGTCTGCACTGGTACTCCGGTGCGCGAGGAGATGGCCGCCAGCGTATCGCCGCGCCTGACCTTGTATATCTTCTGGTGGCGCCTGGGCGCGGAGCGCTCCTCGGCGTACAGGGACGGATCGTTCGCCGCGCCGCCCCTGGGCACGACGAGCTCCTCGCCCGGCCGCACTCGCCACGACCTTAGCCTGTTGACTATCCTTATGAGGTTCGGCGAGACCTGGTATTTCCTGGCGATCGAGTGGAGGCTCTCCCCGCCAACCACCCGGTGAACGACGATTTCCTCTTTCTCCTCCGCCGGGACTTTGGCCAACTCCGCCTGGAACGATTCGAGCTTGTCGGCCGGGAGCTTGAGCGTGAAAGGCCTCGGAGGAGTGACCAGCCTTCTCAATGAAGGGTTGGCTGCCCGCAACTCTTCGACTGGGATGCCGGCGCAGCGGGCCAGAACCCGCAGGTCCATCGGCTGTTCGATCTTCACCGCCGCCATGGCATCCGGCGTGGCCAGCGGAGGGTCGAAACCATAAGCTTTCGGATTGGTGGCTATGAGGATCGCCGCGAGGATGGCGGGCACGTATTCTCGCGTCTCTCTTCTCAGGTACCTCGTAGTCTTGAGGTCCCAGAAGGTCTCCTTCTGAGTCCGCTCGAGGCTCCTCTGGACCTTCATCTCTCCGGCGTTGTAAGCGGCGAGCGCGAGCTGCCAGTCGCCGAACATGTCGTAGAGGTCTTTGAGGTAACGGGCCGAAGCGCGGGCCGCCAGCTCGGGGTCGAAGCGCTGGTCCTCCCAGAAGTCAACGATCAATCCGTACCTGCGCGCCGTGCCCTGGATGAATTGCCACATGCCCGCGGCCCTGGCCCTGGAGACGGCGTTTGGCCTGAAAGCCGACTCGACGATGGCGAGGTAGACCAGGTTCGGAGGCACGCCCTCGTCCTTGAAAGTGCGCATGAAATCGGTGATGTAGGGCGCGCCTCTTTCCAGCGCTTGCGCGAACCAGTTCCTGTACTTGGTCTGGTACATGTTCACGTAAGTGAGGACGGCCTTGTTGTCCACCGGCACCGGGATGCCCACCTCGACCGACGACTGGGCCTTCTTCACCTCGTCGAGAGTCTTCTGCAACTCCTCCGGGGGGAGAAACGTCGTCGCCTGAGGGAGCATGTCCCTGGGCGACTCCGGCTCTGCGGCGGGCGCTTCCGGCGCGGCGTTCGAGTCGAGCCCCATCTGGAGCGCGTGGTCGCACATCCGTTCGAGCGCGCCCTGGATTCTCGGGGAGTGCCGCACGTCCGCTGGAGCGCCCAGGTACGACTCGGCCGCCTCTCCCATTTCGCGGGATAGCTCCGGAACCTGTTCGTCCGGCAGCTCCGGGTCTTCGGCGCGGGCGCATAGCGCCTGCATCCGGTCGAAAAGGAGCTGCTCGTCCGATGGCTTCGGCGGCTGCAAAGCCGCGGTGACGGCAACGGCCTTCACCGGCTTCTGAGGCGCGCAAGAAGCCATGAGCGAAATTGCCGCGAATGCCAGCAGCCAGTTGCTCAATTTCATAGCGGGATGTTTCCGTGCTTTTTAGGAGGCGTCCATTCCCGCTTGTTCTTTAGAAGCTTCAGCGCCCGGATGAGCTTCCGCCTCGTCTGGGACGGGAAGATGACCTCGTCAACGAAGCCCTTTCGCGCCGCCACGTAAGGGTTCGCCTGCGTCAGGCGGAACTCCTCGACCCTTTCGCTCCTGAAGGCATCGGGGTCACCCGCCTGGGCCAGCTCCCGCTTGAACAAAATGTTGACCGCCCCCTCGGGCCCCATGACGGCGATCTCCGCCGTCGGGTAGGCGAAATTGACGTCGGCTCTTATGTGCTTGCTTGCCATCACGCAATAAGCGCCGCCGTAGGCCTTCCTCGTGATGACCGTGATTTTGGGCACGGTGGCCTCGGCGAAGGCGAAAAGCAGCTTCGCCCCGTGGACGATGATGCCGCCGTGTTCCTGGTTTTTCCCAGGGAGGAAACCGGGGACGTCCTCGAAGGTTATCAGGGGGATGTTGAAGCAGTCGCAGAACCTCACGAAGCGCGCGCCTTTGACGGAACTCTTGATGTCCAGCACGCCGGCGAGGTACGCGGGCTGGTTGGCGACGATGCCGACTGGCCTGCCTCCGAGCCTTGCGAATCCGACGATCAGGTTGGGGGCGAAGCCGGGATGGATCTCGAAGAACTCGCCGTCGTCAACGACCCTCTGGACGAGCGTTTTCATGTCGTAGGGGAGGTTGGCGTTTTCGGGGACAATGGCGTTCAGCTCTTCGTCGGCCCTGTCCTCCGGGTCGCTCGTGGCTCGAAAGGGAGGATCTTCCGAATTGTTCCCCGGTAGGAACGAGAGAAGCGCCCTGACCATCGAGAGCGATTGGGCGTCGTCCCGGCCGACGAGGTGGGCGACGCCCGAGATCGAGGAGTGGGCCGCGGCGCCGCCGAGGTCCTCCTTCGTAATCTCCTCGTGGAGCACCGTTTTGATTACATCCGGGCCGGTGATGAACATGTAAGAGGTCTTCTCGGTCATCACCACGAAATCGGTTATCGCCGGGCTGTATACGGCGCCACCAGCGCAAGGCCCCATTATCAGGGAAATCTGGGGGACCACTCCGGAGGCCAGCGTGTTTCTGAGAAAAATCTCCGCGTAGCCGGCCAGGGAGCCAACGCCCTCCTGAATGCGCGCGCCGCCCGAATCGTTGATTCCGATCAAGGGCGCTCCCACCTTCATCGCGAGGTCCATGATCTTGCAGATTTTTCTCGCGTTGGATTCCGAAAGCGAGCCGCCGAAGACGGTGAAGTCGTTTGCGAAGAGAAAAACCGGGCGCCCATCCACCCTGCCGGAACCAGTCACGACGCCGTCGCCGGGGATCTTCTTGCCCTCCATCCCAAAGTCGTGGCACTCGTGCTCGGCTAGGGCGTCCGTCTCTTCGAAGGAGCCCGGGTCAACCAGAAGCTCTATCCGCTCCCGCGCCGAAAGCTTCCCCGCGGCGTGCTGCGCGGCCAGCCTTTCGGGGCCGCCACCGGCGGCAGAGGCCCGAAGCTTCTCCTCCAGCAGTTTCTGGCGGTTCTCCATCAAGGAACCTCGGTGAATGAGCGGTAGGTCATGGCGCCGACGGCGTCCCGGTACTTCTGGTCAACCGGCTTGTTGAGGTACTGCCTCGTAAAATCGAGAAGCTTTCGCGCCTCCGGGTCGTTCTTGTCCGCGTCCATAAGGTCCCGGAGGTTCTTCTCGGCGCCCCTGGGGTTTTCGCTCTTTAAATCCCTGACGGCCCAGTTGAAATAACCGTTTCGCAACAGCTCGCGAACCGAGTTGGCCTTGCCGAGCTGCTTGGCAAGCGTGTCGTCGGGGTATATTAGCCGCCACGCCAGGCGGAGGCTCTCGGCGTAATCAGCGTCCCTGAACGACTTGACGGACGACTGGTAGTCCTTCAGGAACTTCGCGTTCTTGATCTGGTCCTCCTGCTGCTGCTGAAGGGCCGTGCGCGCGGAGTCAATGCCGGACAGCGCGGCGGCGTTGACGGAATCCATGGAAAGGACCTGCTTGTAGTAGCCGATCGCCTTGTCGAAATCCTTGGCCGCAGCCGCGGCACCGGCTGCTTTTAGCAGCTCTTCCTCCGACATGACCGGCTCCACGGGCGCGACCGGCTGTTGGGGCGGCGGGGGAGCTTGAACTGGCGCCTTAACTGGCGTTTGAGCGGGCGTGGCCACCGGATGCTCGTCGCCGCCAAGCAGCTTTGGTATAATTATCAGCGCCGCGCCGATCAACAGAAGCGCCGCCGCGCCACCCAGAATCAAGCCGAGGCTCGGCCCCTTCTTCTTCGCGGCGGCGGCCCTTACGGCGACGCCAGCCGAAGCGGGCGCGGCCGGCGCCTGTATGGCCGGCGGCGGCGCGGGCTTGGCCGCGGGCTCGTCGAATTTGAACTCCTCGGAAAGCGGTCCGGCGGGAAACGGCTGCTGCGCCTTTTGCACGGGAGCGGCCGGGGCCGCCGGTGTTGGCGTCTTTGGCGGTGGTGGCAACGGAGTCTCGCTGGTTAGGTCCGTCTCGAGCTCGAAGCCTTCAAAACCTCCCTCTTCCTGTTGAACCGGCTCCGGGGGGGCGCCAGGCCCGCTTTCCAGCTCGAAACCCTGGGACGAAGCGGCTGGAGCAGGGGATGCCTCGGGAGCGGCAGCCGGGATCTTCGACAGGTAGTACTGCGCCTCCCTGTGCCCAGGCGAAAGTTGAAGAATCTTTTCGAGCAGCGGCTTTGCGCGGCCGAACTCCCCGGCATTGAAGGCGGCTATGGCCTCGTTCAGCGTGAACTCAAGCTCGCCCTCGTTGGCATTGAGCGACGCGCGCGCCTTGTCAATCAGCTCTTGCGCCTCGCCGTTCTCCTCGTCGAGGATGAAGACCCGCGTCCACACGTCTATAGCGTCCTGGGCGCGTCCCTGGGAGTAGAGAGACTTCCCCTCCGCGAGATACTGTTTGACCTTGTCCTGCTCCGTGGAGGATAGCTGCACCGTTCCGCTGGACGAACGCGGGGCGGCGAAGCTCGTGGCTTCGACGACGGAAGGCTGTTCCAAAGGAGCGGGCGCGGCCTCCGGCACGTCGCCGAAATCGAAAGGCTGGAGCGCCGGCATTTCGAGCGATTCATGTTCCGATGAAGCCGGTTTTTCCGTTTGCTGAATGCCCTCCAGCGGGGACTCAATGGAGCCATCCGAGCCGAAGTCGAATTCGTTCGGCCCGGAGGAATCCGGCGCCTCAAAGGGCGAAGAGGGCGCGAGCTTCGCCTTGAGAGCCATGGCCCCGGCGTGTCCGGGGACGATTTTCAGCACTTCGGCGATGATTTGCAGGGCCGCCTCTTTCTGCCCCTGTTCTACAAGCGCGCTCGCTTTCTTTATTCTTTCGGCGACCTGCATCTCAAGCATCATGCGCTCCTGGATATCCATGAGCGCCTGCCGGATTTCGGCGTCATTCGGGTTCTCCTGGAAGGCTTTCTTCAAAAGAGCCATGGCCTCCTGAAGCTTCCCCGATTCCGCCATCTGCCGCGCCAACCCAATGCTGGGATGTGACATGGTCAATCCTCCCTTACCAGGGTAGTTTACACCAAGCCGGCGGCTCCCTCCACTTTCCAGCCCCCCCTTTTCAGCGGAAGGGCGCTGGAGTATGCTGAGGGCTGGAGGCCGGAATGAAGCTGGTATTGGGGGCTGACCACGCGGGGTTCGAGCTGAAGGAGCACGCGAAGAGGTTTCTGGAAGCGCTCGGCCACGCGGTCACCGACGTTGGAACTTACTCGGAGGCATCTGTTGATTACCCCGATTTCGCGCGCTCGGCTTGCGAAAAACTGCGGGCCGGCGAGGCCGACCGGGCCATTCTGGTCTGCGGCTCCGGCGTGGGCATGAGCATGGCGGCGAACCGCCACAAGGGAATAAGGGCGGTGCTCTGCACAGGGCTGTACGTGGCAAAGTACTCCCGGCTGCACAACGACGCCAACGTCCTCTGTCTCCCTGGGAGGCTGATGGGCAAGGGGCTTGCGGAAGAGGTGCTCCGGGTTTGGCTGGAAACTCCTTTCGAAGGGGGGCGCCACCAGCGCCGCGTTGACAAGATGGATGCCTGACCGGGCGCTTCAGGCAACGAGACAACGATTTTGACAGGGGGCAAAAATGCGTTTTGACGAAATTTGGAAAGATGACCCGGAAGTGGCGGGCGCGCTGGCCGGAGAGATACGCCGCCAGGACGACCACCTCGAAATGATAGCGAGCGAGAACTTCGTCTCCGAGGCGGTCCTCGAAGCCGCCGGCTCGGTCTTCACGAACAAGTACGCCGAAGGCTACCCGGCCAAGAGGTACTACGGTGGCTGTTCCTACACCGACGTCGTGGAGAACCTGGCGATAGAGCGCGCGAAGGCGCTGTTCGGCGCTGAACACGCCAACGTCCAGCCGCACTCCGGCTCCCAGGCCAACATGGCGGTCTACATGGCCTGCCTCCAGCCCGGCGACACGGTCTTCGGAATGGACTTGTCTCACGGCGGCCACCTCACCCACGGCCACGAGCTCTCCTTCTCGGGCAAGCTCTACAAGTTCGTCCACTACGGCGTTTCGAGAGAGACCGAGACGCTCGACTACGACGCCTTGGAGGCGCTGGCCGTGGACCAGAGGCCCAAGCTGGTCGTGGTGGGCGCAAGCGCCTACCCGAGGTTTTTCGATTTTCCGCGGCTCTGGGAGATGGCTCAGAAGCACGGCTTTCTCTTGATGGTGGACATGGCCCACGTCGCGGGCCTCGTCGCCGCGGGCGTCCATCCCTCCCCGGTCCCGTACGCCCATTTCGTCACTACGACTACGCACAAGACGCTTAGAGGCCCAAGGGCCGGGCTCGTCCTTTGTAAGAAGGAGTTCGCCAAGGACCTTGACCGGACCGTCTTCCCGGGCATCCAGGGCGGCCCATTAGTGCACGTTATCGCCGCGAAGGCCGTCGCCCTGAAGGAGGCTTCGACGCCGGAGTTCAAGGCTTACGCGGCGCAGGTCGTGAAGAACAGCAAGGCGCTTTGCGACGCGCTCAAGGCGAAGGGCTGGCGCATCGTTTCCGGCGGAACCGACAACCACCTCTTCCTGATGGACGTGTTCTCGAAGGGCATTACCGGCAAGCAGGCGCAGGCCGCCCTCGAGGACGCGGGGATCACGGTCAACAAGAACACGATTCCCTTCGACACGCAAAAGCCTTTTGTGGCGAGCGGAGTAAGGGTCGGCACTCCCGCCATAACAACGAGAGGGATGAAAGAGCCCGAGATGCTCCAGATCGCCGGCTGGATAGACAGGGCGCTCAACGACTGGCAGGAGGCTTCGGTCCTCGCGGCCGTTCGCGCGGAGGTCGAGGCGCTGTGCCGCAGATTCCCGCTGTACGCCCGCTTGAGAAAGCAGATTCCGGAGGGGTTTTAAGATGCTTCCGCTTCTCTTGGCCGCGCCGGAGGGCCGTCCAGCGAGGCTCTTGGGGCAAAGTCCGTCGTTCTTGATGATTCTGCAGAACCTCAGCTCGGTGGGCTGGCCATGCGTCCTGCACGACGAAAAGGGAGGCGGCCCGCTGGCCGGGTTTCCATCGCTTCAAGTGGCCACGGCCGCTCCGCCCGCCCCGGCGCTGCGCCAATCGTCCCTCGTCCTGATAGGAAGCGGCTGCGTGCAAAGCTGGCGCGAGGCCGCCAGGCGCGATCTCGAAGGATCGGGCGTGCCTCTCTGGGACGAAGCGGACGCCAAAGGATCGAGCCTCGCATTCCCGAAGTGGCTTCACGGGAGAGACCTCTCTGCAGCTTTCTGGGCGAAGGCCGGCGTCGAGCCTTGGCAGGAGAAGCTTGCCGCTTCCTTTCTTGATGGGACCGAAACGATGCTGGACGGCTTTCTCGAACTGGCGCGAGAACTCCATCCACTCTTTGAGGGGATGGATGAAGAGGCCTTTCGTGACAAGGTGGTCAGCCAGATGACCAAGCCGGAGATCATGTCCCTGCTGGTGAAGGGCCAGCGAGCTCAAGCCAAAACCGCGGTGCTCAAGATCGTCGGCTCGACGACAAGAACGCTTTGATTTCCCCGGAGGAATGAATGGCAAAACCTTCCAAGGAGCAGGTCCTAGATGCGCTCAAAGCGATAGAGGACCCCGATTTCCATAAGGACATAGTCACGCTGGGTTTCGTAAAGGAGGTGGCCATCGGGGACGACACGGTCTCGGTGCGCCTCGTGCTTACCACGCCGGCCTGCCCGGTCAAGGAGATGTTCCGCGCCAGAGTGGAGGAGGAGGTCCGGAGGATTTGGCCGGGCGTGCGCGCCGTTGGCGTCACGATTGAGGCGCAGGTTCAGAGGGCGCCGCAGGCGCCGCTGGTGGAAAATCTTCTCCCGCAAGCCAAAGTGATCATAGCCGTCGCCTCGGGAAAGGGCGGCGTTGGCAAGTCAACCGTCGCCGCCAATCTGGCGGCCGCCCTGGCGCGAACGGGCGCCAAAACTGGCCTTCTCGACGCCGACATCTACGGGCCCTCGATGGGCGTGATGCTCGGCGTCAAGGAACAGCCCAAGGTTGACGAGGCGAAAGAGAAGATGTACCCGATCGAGGCCCACGGCATCAAGGTCATGTCTTTGGGCTTTCTGCTTGACCCGAACACGCCCGTCATCTGGCGCGGGCCTATGGTCATGAAGGCGCTCGAGCAGCTATTGAAGGACGTCGAGTGGCCGGAGCTCGACTACATGGTCGTTGACTTGCCGCCGGGGACTGGCGACGCCCAGATAACGCTGACGCAGAAGGTTCCTCTTTCGGGGGCGGTGATCGTCACGACGCCTAACGAGGTTGCCCTGATTGACGCCCGGAAAGGGCTCGCTATGTTCCAGAAGGTGAATGTTCCGGTGCTCGGCATCGTCGAGAACATGTCCTACTTCGTCTGCCCCCACTGCGGCAAGGAGACGGACGTTTTCTCTCGCGGCGGCGGCGAGCGCACGGCGAAAGAGCTCGGCGTGCCGTTCTTGGGAGCCATACCGCTCGACGCATCGGTGCGCGCCACGGGGGACGGCGGAACGCCGGCGGTCATATCGGCGCCGGACTCGGCGGTAGCGGCGTCCTTCAGGGCGCTGGCGGAGAAAGTCGCGCAGCAGGCCTCGATACTTGCGGGAAGAAAGGGAGACTGACGGCAGGCCGGAAGTCCGGGGAGAAGGGTTGGCCAAGAAGAAGGTCATTGACGAAGAAGCGGCGCAGCCAGCCGTGGAGCGGTCGGTCACGATGGACGGCTTCTGCGGCCATGCGAGGCAGGTGGAGCTTTTGGGGCGTCTTCTTGAGAGAGGGATGCTCTCCTCGTCGCTTCTTTTTTCCGGGCCGGCCTCCGTGGGCAAGGCGAGCCTGGCTTTCAGGCTGGCGGCGGCCCTCGAGTGCGCGGCCCCCTCTCCATGGGCGTGCGGCAAGTGCCCGGCGTGCGTGAAATCGCGGAAGGGAATCCACCCGGACATAAAGGTCATAACCCTGGAGGTCAACGAGGAAACGGGCAAGGAGCGCAAGGAGATACTGATCCGCCAGGCGCGGGAAGAGATAATAGGCCACCTGGCGCTGCCTCCATACGAAGGACGCCACCTCGTTTTCATCATAGACCCAGCAGACGCGATGAACGCCGAATCGCAAAACGCCCTTCTGAAATCGCTCGAGGAGCCTCCTCGCTACGCGAAGTTCATCCTGGTGGCTTCAAACTCCGCGAACCTTTTGCCGACGGTGCGTTCCAGGTGCCAGGAGGTCACTTTCGGGCTGGTCCCCAGAAAAGCGCTCGAAGCGCTGGCCTCCTCTGCGGGGCTCAAAGGGAGTGAAGCGGAGAGGGCCGTCTCGTCATCGGCCGGCGCCCCCGGCGCCATTCTATCCGGAAGCTGGAAAGAAGCCGCCAAGCGGAGAGAGAAAATCATCGCGTTCCTGGAGTTCGGCCTTGTGGCGGAGCGCTTCCCCGAGCTTGCGCCGGTGATGGAAACGATGGCCAAGGAGCCGCCGCGCGCGTTCTTGGCCGAAGCGCTTAGAGTCACCTCCGAGGCCAGAAGGACTCTTCATTCCGGGGGCGGAAACCTCGATCCAGCCGTGCTGAAAGCCGCCAAGGCGAGAGGGGACAAGTCGCTTGACAGGCTCGCCGAGCGGCTCGCCGAGGCGCCCGCCCACCTCGAGAGAAACGTCAACCCGCGCCTTCTTCTAGAAAGGCTCTTCCTGGTGCCATGATGCGAATCCTTGCGTCATGCTGCCAGGCCGTCGCGCTTCCGGTTGCCGTGCCGGCCGCGCTCTGATAATCTTCTCGGCTCAGGGAGGAGACAATGCCTCACGTGGTCGTGCCCGAAGCTGAAGCGATCCTGGACAAGGAGTTCAAGGTCCTGGACAAAGGTTTTGTAAGGCTCGTTGACTACATGGGCTCGGACCAGAGGATCGTCGCGGCGGCTAGGGTCTCCTACGGCCAGGGCACCAAGACGGTGCGCGAGGACCGCGGGCTGATCCAGTACCTGATGCGCCACGCCCACACTTCGCCGTTTGAACAGGTGCAGATAACTTTTCACTGCAAGATGCCCATATTCGTAGCGAGGCAGTGGATACGCCACAGAACGGCCCGCCTGAACGAGATCTCCGGGCGCTACTCGGTCATGAAGGACGAGTTCTACGTTCCGGAGGCGGACTCGGTTAGGACTCAAAGCGCCGTCAACAAGCAGGGGCGCTCCGAGGAGGGCGTCTCCATAGAGGCGGCAAAGCGGATTATCGAGAAGCTGGAGGAAGGACAGCGGCGCGCCTACGGCGAATACAAGGGATTCCTGAATGAAGGCGTCGCGCGCGAGCTGGCGCGGATCGAGCTTCCGCTGAGCCTCTACACCGAGTGGTACTGGCAGATAGACCTGCACAACCTCTTCCATTTTTTGAAGCTGCGGCTCGACGAGCACGCGCAGTACGAGATACGGCAGTACGCGAAAGTCATGGCGGACATCGCCAAAACGATCGCCCCCATGGCCTACGAGGCCTTCGAGATTTACGCCTTGAAGAGCGCCGTTTTGGGGGAGGACGAGCTGACCTGGCTCAGGGATCACCTCAAGGACCAGGAGGGCATCCCGCCGCAGCTTCCAGGCAAGCTGGGGCTCAAGCCGCTTGAATAGGCCGGAAGGAGCGCCCCGCTCCAGGCCAGGGCCATCCGGAAAATGGCCCGCCGGCGGATTATCGCTTCGATAGTTCGAGGAGAACCTGCTTGGCGCAAGCCTTGAGCGTGTCGAAAACGCCGATGCCCTTGAGGGCGACGGCCTCGTAGTAGGGCTCGTCCTTGAACCTCAGCGCCTTCAGCATCTCGTCAAGCGGCATGGCGGTGGGAAGGTCCCGCTTGTTAAGTTGCAGGACGTAGGGAATGACCTTGAGGTCGAAGCCGTGCTCCTGCAGGTTGGCGACGAGGTTCTGGATGGACTCGACGTTCGCGTCGCCTCGCGCCTCCTGAGAGTCGGCGACGAAGACCACCCCGTCAACGCCTTTCAAAATGAGTTTTCTCGACGCGTCGTAAAAGACCTGGCCCGGTACGGTGTAGAGGTGGAACCTGGTCTTGAAGCCGCGCACGGTCCCGAGGTCGAGCGGCAGAAAGTCGAAAAACAGGGTGCGGTCCGTTTCGGTGGCCAGGGAGATGAGCTTGCCCTTGGCGGTCGGGTTGGTCTTTTCGTAGATGTACTGAAGGTTCGTCGTCTTTCCGCAAAGGCCGGGGCCGTAATAAACGATTTTGCAGTTGATTTCCCGCGAAGAGTAGTTGATGAAGGACATCAGCGGCCTCTAGTCTTTGAAAAGCGCGTCAATATCTTCGTCGGTGATCTCGGCGAACGGCGACTCGAAGGCGGCCTTTCCAGACGCCTTCTCGCGCTCCGTCTTTTCGAGGATTTGCTTGAAGACCCTGTTCAACTCCTCCGAGCTTCTCTTGACCCGCAGCCTTACGAGCCCTAGAGAGGAGCGCTCGTCGAAAATCACTACCAGTATCACCTTCCCGCCGACGATGGAGATGTGGATGTTGTCCTTCTCGCCCTCGTGGAAAAGTACCGAGAACTCCTTCTCGCCGATGAGCTTGGCCAGGCCGTCGGTCGCGGCTACGTTGCCGGCGGTCAGGGAGGCCAGCGAAGTGGTGTCGAGGCTCTCGATGTCGCCGGTGGCCGCTATCTGCTGGCCGTTCTTGTCAACGAGAAAAACCACGTTGGCGTTGGCGTCCACGCGGAGCTTGGAGATGATCTCCTTGATTTTCTGGAACTCTTCCTCATACAGAATGAGGTCGGACGCGCCCATGGCCATCCTCCAGTTCAGGCAGATATAACACGGATCGGCTTTGGTTGCAAGGGCAAGTCACTTGTAATCCCTCCTGCCGGCGAGCGACCTCGACAGCGTCTGGGAGTCGCTGTACTGAAGGTCGCTTCCGACGGGGATTCCGAAGCCTATTCTCGAAACCCTTACCTTCGGCGAGCTTATCATGGACGCGACGTAGGAGGCGGTCGCCTCTCCTTCGGCGGTCGGCGGCGTGGCCAGGATTACCTCGCTCACGCCCATCGCCTCGATCCTCGCCGGAAGGTCGTCAAGGCCAAGGTCCTTGGGGCGCACTCCCTTGGAAGGAGAGAGGAGACCGCCCAGGACGTGGTAGAGCCCTCTGAATTCCCCGGTGGCCTCTATGAGGGAAAGGTCCGAGGCGCTTTCCACGACGCAGAGGGAGCTTCTGTCACGCCGCGAGTCCTGGCACAAGGCGCACGGCTGGCCGGCTTCGCGAAAGGCGCGGCACTCCGGGCATCTATCTATGAGCCTCGGAACGGCCTGGAGCGATTGCGCGAGCGCCTCGAACGCTTCGGGGCCGCGGGCCAGCAGGCCGTACAAAATTCTCTGGGCCGACTTGTGGCCTATGCCTTGAAGCTTTTCCAGCTCTTCGATGCATTGAACCAGTGGCGCCGGCAGCGATTTCGTTCCGACTTCCGCCATCTAAGCCATTCCTTCCCGCAACCCTAAGCCAAGCCAAGTCCCGTTTGCTTCCGCCCTCACATCCCCGGCAGGCCCATGCCTCCGGCCAGGCCGCCAAGCTTCTGCTGGAGCGCCTCGTCAACCTTGTTGGAGGCGCCGTTCACGGCGGCCACTATCAAATCTTCGAGCATCTCCTTTTCGGATGGGGCGAGCAGCGTCTGGTCCACCGTTATCCTCAAAAGGAGTTTGTGGCCGTTGACCCTGGCCGTTACCATCCCTCCGCCCGAGGACTCCTCCACTTCGAGGGAGGACATTTCCTGCTGCACTTGTTCCTGCATTTTCTGGGCCTGCTTGAGAAGCTTATTCAGGTTCGTCATGATTTTCCTCCGTTGCCTCGGCCTCGGCCTTTATCTGGGTGACCTTGATCACCTGCCCGCCCAGAAATTTCATTACGTTGCGGACCGCCTCGTCCTGTTCCGGTTTTTTCGCCGCTGGAGGTTCAATTCCAGGGGCGGGGCTGGCCTCCTCGCCGCCGCCTTTGGAACTCTCGATCGCCACCGGCCCCGGGTAGCCCGCCTCCCTGGCCAGATCCTGAAGCTCCGCCAGGTGGTCAGCGCTCGAAAGAAGGTCCATTCCCGCTTTTGAGCCGCCTTTGGAACAGGCGACGTGGAGGACCCCCTCCGGGTCCAGCGAAATCACGGCGCTCTCGAGGATGGCCCTCGCCGGAAAGAACCGGTCGCAAGCGGCTTCGCGGAACTTGCCGGCGCGCCCGTCCTGCTTTTCGTAGGAGACCGCCTCCGCCTCGTCCATTCTCTTGAAGGGAATTATGCCCGTGAAGCGAAGGGATTCCTCCGGTTCTTGGCCCGCGCCCTGCCCGTCAACGGGAGGTTCCTCGCCGACAGGTTTCTCAGACTCTCGAACGGGCCCGGCCGGCCGGGCCTGCATCTCCGGCAGCGCGACTCCGGAGATGATCTGTTCAATGGGCAGAATTTTTGGAAGCAGCGCCGCCTTCGAAAGCTGAAGCTCAAGAAGCGCGCGCGGGTCGGGCGCCCCCTTCATACGAAGCTGCGTCGAGGCCAGGAGGTCGAGCAGCCTCATCAAATCCTCGGCGCTGAAGCGCGACGCCTGCTCCCGTATCTTCTTGTCCAGGGAGGGGTCTCTGCTTCCGATGGCCGCCTTGGGGGCGAGGCTCGCTCGAAGAAGAAGGCGCGCGTGCCCAGCCAGGTCGTTGACGAGCCGCTCCATATCGAAGCCGCGCTCGAAGCCGTCGTCGAGAATAGAGAGAAGCGCGGCGACGTCGCCGGAGGCGAAAGAGTCAAAGACCGCGAAGAGGCTGTCCCTGCCAGCGACGCCGAGCACCTGGACCGCGTCCGCTTCGGTCAGGTTGCCGCCCGAGTAGGCCAGCAGCCGGTCGAGCAGGGTCAGGCTGTCTCTCACCGAGCCGCCTCCGCAGCGCGCGACCAATTCGAGCGCCTGCGGCTCGGCACAGAAGCCCTCGCGCTCGGCCAGAATGCGCAGGTATGAGGCGACCGCCGAGTGGTCCACGGGGCGGAACTGGAAGAGCTGCGCCCTGCTATGAATCGTGTCGGGGATCTTTCCAGGCTCGGTAGTCGCCAGCAAAAAGACGACGTGGGGCGGCGGCTCCTCGATCGTTTTCAAGAGGGCGTTGAATGCGTTCTTTGAAAGCATGTGGACTTCGTCAATAATGAAGACGCGGTAGCGGTCACGCGCCGGAGTGTATCGGGCTAGTTGCGTCAAGTCTCGCGCCTGGTCAACCTGGGTGTGAGTGGCGCCGTCAATCTCAAGGACGTCCATCGAATGGCCGAGGGTTATCTCCTTGCAGGAGTCGCACGTGCCGCAAGGCTTCGACGTGATGCCATCGGTGCAGTTGAGCCCCTTGGCGAAGATGCGCGCCACGGTAGTCTTGCCGACGCCGCGGATGCCGGCGAAAATGTAGGCCGAATGGATCTTTTTGCCTTCGAGCGCGTTCTTCAGCGTCCTGAGAAGCGCCTGCTGGCCGACAAGCTCGTCGAGCTGGCTGGGCCTGTATTTGCGGGCAAGAGGCATGTAAGCCTTATCCAAAAGGGCCTCCACTTCACATACAGTGATGGGGTTCAAGCTACCTGCGGCACACGAACTTGCTGCTTACCGTTGCTCCCTTCCGGGCCTGGCGGGGTTC